>JACQRE010000027.1 GCA_016206585.1 Candidatus Omnitrophota bacterium
GGTTGATCTCGTAGGCGATGGCGTAGTGGGTGGGGCGGCACATGAGGAACGAGTGATGAGTGACGAGTGGCGGGTGACGAGAAACGGGGGACCGCGCGGACATGCGGCCTAGAGGCGGAGGGCGGAACACAGCTCGCGGAGGAAGGATTCGCTGTCGGAGACGATGCCGATGCCCTGGAAGGTGCCGCGGTCGGAGAGCTTCGTGACCACGGCCGGGTTGATGTCCACGCAGATCGTCTTGACGGTGGCGGGCAGCATGTTGCCCGTGGCGATGGCGTGCAGGGTCGAGGCGATCATGAGCGCCATGCCCACGCCGGGAATCAGGCGGCGCATGGCCTCCTGGGCCTCGAGCGTGTCGGTGATCACATCCGGCAGCGGCCCGTCGTCGCGGACCGAGCCGGACAGGACGAACGGCACGCGGCGGGTCACGCACGCGTGCATGATGCCGCGCTTCAGGATCCCGCGGCGCACCGCGCCCCGGATGCTGCCCACGTGGCGGATGGTGTTGATGGCGCGCATGTGGTGATCATGCCCGTCCTTGACCGCCTCCCCGCGGTCGAGCCGCACGCCCAGCGACGTGCCGTAGAGCGCGGATTCGATGTCGTGCGTGGCCAGCCCGTTGCCGGCGAAGAGCGCGTGGACGAAGCCCGCCCGGATGAGCCGCTCCAGGTACGGGCCGCTGCCCGTGTGGACGACGGCGGGTCCCGCGACGACGAGGATCTTCTGCCCCGCGCGCCGGATCGTGCGCATCTCCCGCGCGAGGCGCTGGATGAGCTGCCCCTTGGGCTTCTCCGAGGAGACGGCGCTGCCCATGAACTGGAACACCTCAGCCTGCCGCGCGCGCTCCAGCGGGGTCACCTTGATCCCTTCGGCGCCGCAGACGACCCAGTCGCCCTTGCGGATCGAGGCCATCGGGGCGCAGCGCGCGCGCCCCGTGATGGGATCGACGACGATCCCGCAGTCCATCTCGATCCGCTCCACCTTCCGCCACCGGCCGCGGAAGCGCACGTCGGTGGAGAGGTTGGTGGTGGAGTAGAACGCGGGCGGGAAGACGCCCTCCTTCGTGGCGCGCACGAGGTGGACGTCCCGCAGGGAGGCGGGCACGGCTCCCAGGCGCGCGACCCGCTTGAGGATGTGATCGAGGTGGCGCAGCGACTCCGCGTGGATGCGCAGCCGCGCGCGGGAAGGGTCCGTCTTGCGCTTGCCGATAGCGATCTCGAGGATTTCGAAGGTCCCGTCGAGGTCCATGATCTCATCCAGGATCTTCGGCAAGATCAGCGAGTCGATGATGTGCCCCTGGATCTGCACGATCTCGGACGCCATGGCTCCCGTAGTATACCACCCCGCACATCCTCCCGCCCGCCTCCCGAACCGTCCCTTTTCTACCACCGGCGGGTCCTGCGACCGAGGCGGGCACCCCGCCGAGAGGCGGGGTCGCCGACGGGAGTGCCGTGAGCCGCAGGCTGACGGCGCGCTGCGTCACCCGCCGGATACCCGGAGCGCGATCGGCCAACCGGAACCAGCCCCAGAGAGAAATTTGAGGAGAAGTTGGCGTGGCAAGGCGCGGTGATATACTAACGCTCATGGCGGCAGAAGGGTGGGGTACACGGCAGCTCGATCTGCAGGCGCTCGAGGCGCGCACGCAGGCCATCGGCCGCGAGCTCTTCGCCGCGGCGACGCGGGAGCACGCGCACCTCTCCGTCCTGAACCGGTGGACCGCGCAGGTCCTCGCGTGGTGTCTCTCGGATCCCGCCGTCAAATCCCGCGTCCTCGGCTTCATCGACGTCCTCCCCAGTCTGGCCACCCCGCGCGAGATCGCCCGGCACGTCCGCGAGTACTTCCCGCCGGACTTCCGCCTCCCCGTCGCCCTGCGGCTCGGCACCGAGCTCGCGCGCCCCGGCCTGCTGACACAGGGAGCACTCGCACTCCTCATCAAGCAGATCGTGGAGCGCGTCGCCGGACAGTTCATCGCCGAGCACGCGCCGGATCGGGCCCGCACGGTGATCGCGGAGCTCGCCGCCCGGGGGGCCACGTGCAGCCTAGATGTCCTGGGCGAACAGGTGCTCACGGAGGCGGAGGCGGACCGGTACGTGGCCCAGTGCCGCACGCTGCTCGAGCTCAGCGCCGCCGCCACGCCGTCCCCCAACCTCTCCGTGAAGCCCTCCGCGCTGACACCCCGCTTTGATCCGGTCAGCCCGGCCCAGAGCCTCGAGCGGGCGGCCCGGCGGATCGTGCCGCTGCTCCGGTTGGCGTCGGAGCACGGTGCGGTCGTCAACCTCGACATGGAGCAGTACGAGCTGCGGGATCTGACGCTCGAGCTCGCGAAGCAGCTCCTGGTCCATCCGGAAGCCGGGAGCCCCCACACCAAAGGATTTGGTGTGGGGGCGGGGCTCGGGATCGTGATCCAGGCGTACCTGCGGGATTCGGACCGGGTGACCGAGGAGCTCCTGTCGTGGCTGGCCGCGCATGAGCGGACGCTGACGGTCCGGCTCGTCAAGGGCGCGTATTGGGACTCCGAACTCGCCCAGTCCCGGCAGCGCGGCTGGCCTGCCCCGGTCTATGAGACGAAGGCGGAGACCGACCTGGCATTTGAGCGGCTCACCCGCGCGCTGCTCGGCGCCCACCCGCTCGTCACGACGGCGGTCGCCTCGCACAACGTGCGCTCCATCGCCCACGCGATGGCCGCCGCCGAGGCGCTCGGCCTGTCGAAGGACCAGCTCGAGTTCCAGCTGCTCTACGGGATGGGCGATGCGATCCATGCGGCGATGGTCTCGATGGGCTACCCCGTGCGGATCTACACGCCGATCGGCGAGCTCATTCCCGGCATGGCCTATCTCGTGCGGCGGCTGCTGGAGAACACCGCGAACGACTCCTTTCTCCGGCAGGACTGGTGTCAGGAGTGCCCCGCCGACGAGCTGCTGCGACCGGCCACGGCGGCGGCCGTCCCGTCACCGCCCCGCGAGGCCGCTCAGGCCGGCGAACCACTGGCCGATTTTTCCAAGGCCTCGCCGCGCGACCGGCTGGCCGATGCCCTGAAGACCGTCACAGGTCAGCTGGGCCGCTCGTATCCGCTGCTCATCGGCGCGGACGCGATCAGGACGTCGCAGGCGATCACCTCGCGCAACCCCGCGGCACCGGGCGAGGTCATCGGCCGGGTGGCTCAGGCCGGCCTGGTGGAGGTGAACCGGGCGGTGGCCATTGCCGCCGAGGCGCAGCGCGCGTGGGCGCAGGTGCCGGTGGAGGAGCGCGCGGCGTGCCTGCGCCGGGCGGCGCAACGACTGCGCGACCGGCGCGAGGAGCTCACCGCCTGGGAAATCGTGGAGGTCGGCAAGACGTGGCGGGAAGCGGACGCGGACGTCGTCGAGGCGATCGAGTATCTGGAGTACTACAGCGAGCGGATGGTGGAGTTGGCGGCCGGCAGGCCGCTCGCGCAGCGGCCCGGTGAGCGGAACCTCTACACCTATGGACCGCGCGGGGTGGCGGCGGTCATCGCGCCGTGGAACTTTCCGTTGGCCATCCTCCTGGGCATGGCCTCAGCGGCGCTGGCCGCCGGCAACGCCGTCATCCTCAAGCCGGCCGAACAGTCCTCGGTGATCGCCGCCCGGCTCGTCCAGCTCCTTCGCGAGGCGGGGATCCCGCCCGGCGCGCTGCAGTTCCTGCCCGGCCTCGGGGAGCAGGTGGGTGCCGTGCTGGTGCGCCATCCCGGCGTGCACGCCGTCCTGTTCACCGGCTCGAAATCGGTGGGCCTGTCCATCCTCGAGGCGTGCGGGCAGGTGCTGCCGGGCCAGCGGTTCATCAAGCACGCCGTCGTGGAGATGGGCGGCAAGAACGCGGTCATCGTCGATGCGGATGCGGACCTGGATGCGGCGGTGTCCGGCGTCCTGACCTCCGCGTTCGGTTACGGCGGGCAGAAGTGTTCGGCCGCCTCACGCCTCATCCTGCATGAGCGGATCGCCGGCCGGTTCCTCCAGCGGCTGGCCGATGCGGCCGACCGGCTCGTCGTGGGCAATCCGGCGGATCCTAGCACCGATGTGGGCCCGCTCATCGAGCTCTCGGCGGTGCGCCGCCTCGTCGAGGCGGCGGCCCACGCCCGGGAGGTCGGCACGATCGTCTACGAGTACCCCGCAAACCGGCTGCCGGGCTCCGGCTACTTCGTGGGCCCAGCCATCGCGGCCGACGTGCCGAGGCAGGACCGCCTGGCGCGCGCGGAGCTGTTCGGTCCGCTGGTGTGCGCGTTCCGGGTCAAGACGTTCGAGGAGGCGCTGGAGGTGGCGAACGACGCGGACTACGCGTTGACCGGCGGCGTCTACTCCCGATCGCCCTCGCATCTGGCGTGGGCCGCCCGCGCGTTTGACGTCGGCAATCTCTACCTCAACCGGCCCATCACCGGGGCGAGAGTCGGCCGCCAGCCGTTTGGCGGCCATCGCTTCTCCGGGCTCGGCACGAAGGCCGGCGGACCCGACTATCTCCTGCAACTGCTCCTGCCCAAGACCGTCTGCACGAATACGGCCCGACACGGAATTCCCTTAGAACCGGTTTCATAAATCCGCGGGGGGAAAGCACCCGGCCGCTAGCGCTGGGCTTCCAACGCGTCGATCTGCCGCTGCAGGTTGTTCCAGCTCACCGAGCCGACGGGATACAGTCGTTGGGCCTCGCGCCACTGTTTCAGCCGCGCCGTCCGAGCCGCCGTCTGAGCGGGTGACGAACGCGTGTCGACGCCCCCGGCAGGTGCCGCGCCGAGGCGGCCGGTCTCTGCCAGGTACCGCTCCAGGTACTGGCGGCGAATGGCCACGTAGGGGTGGGTGCGCAAAAACGGAGACGGGTTTTCGAACCGTTCGAAGTCCTGCAGCAGCGCCAGCGCCGCCTTCGGCTCGAACCCCGCCTGGATCACATACCGGATGCCCAGCTGATCCGCTTCCAGCTCCTGCTCCTGGCTGAACCCGCTGTCGGCCACATCCTTGAGGAGCGACGCGGCATTGACGGCCACCTGTCCGGCCTGCTGGATGGCGGGGCTGGCCTGCTGCGTCGCCGCCGAGGCGCCCGCCGCGACGAGGGCGATCAACAGCTGCCGCTGCTGCATCGTGCGGTAGCGCTTCACGAGATGCTGGGCGACCGTGTGAGCGATCTCATGGCTGAGCACGAACGCCAGCTCATCCGGACGGCCGCCGCGTTGAGCGAGGTAGTTGATCATGCCCGTGGAGAGGTAGATGCGCCCGTCGGCGAGTGCTGCGGCGTTGGGGTCCTCGTCCGGATAGAGGTACGCGCGATACCGCAGCGAGGGCCGCTCGGTGACGCGGCTGAGCCGGTCGACGAGCGGCTGCACCTCGAAGCCGCGCAGCCGTTCCGCGGGGCCGATCGGACGCGCGCCCTCCTGCTCGAACTCTTTCCCCTGGACGGCGCTGATCGCCCGTTCGATGTGGAGCGCTTCACCTGACTCTTCAGGCATGGGGGCCGGGCGCAGCGCGTACTGCGGGGTGGCGCACCCCGCCAAAGGAACACAACAAGCGACAACACCAAGGAACAACATCCTTCGCAGCAACTGATGAAAGAAACTCCTTCGCGACAACAGATGGTCACCCCATCCTTCGCGACAGCACACGAAAGTCACACGAGCTCCATCCACGTGTTGTGTTCCACCTGTTGTTGCGGAGTACTTTCTTCCGCGTGTTGTCGCTTGTCGCGAAGGGATTATGTTCACCAGTTGTCGCGAAGGAA
>JACQRE010000007.1 GCA_016206585.1 Candidatus Omnitrophota bacterium
GGGTGCACGAACACCTTGTCGGTGTAGCGCCGCGCGACCTCCACCGTGCCGTCCGTGCTCTCATCATCGATGATGACGATCTCATCCGCCCATCCGGCGACCCGGTCCAGGCATCCGGCCAGCCGCGCCTCCTCATTCTTCGTCATCAGCCCGACCGACAGCGTCTCCCGCCGATGGGCTCGCGAGGCGCCGACGCCCTCCACCTCGCTCCGATTCGAGCCGCTGGTCTCCGGTCTCTGGTCTCCGGTCTCTGGTCTCGTGAGTTCCCAATACTTCGCCCACTTGATCAGCTCGACCCCGGCGAAGAAGAGCGAGAACACCAGCCCGTGCAGCCCCTCCCGAAACCCCTGCTTCTTCACGTACGTCTTCCAGAAGGTCTTCCAGGGCTTGCGCAGCAGCCGCCGGCGGATCTTGGCGTCGCGCAGGCGGCCGTGCGCGGCGAGCAGCTCCCCGGCGGCCAGCGTCGTGTAGCGGTTGTGCCGGTCGAGGAAGGCGCGCAGATCCTCGCACGGGTGGTGCTCGACGTCCGCGTCCAGCCGGCCGATGGTGCCCTCCACCACCGGCCGTTCATGGACGGCGCCTTCATAGCGGACCGCCTCCCGGCGGACGAGGTTGGGCAGGTAGTGGTACCAGCCCCCGAAGCGCATGAACCGCCCCAGGAGGTAGCTCTTGCGGCGGAACTTGAAGGCGGCGTGGGACGGCGAGCCGGCCAGCAGTCGTTCGACCAGCGCGCGGAACTCCGGGGTCACCACGTCGTCGGCGTCGAGGTGGAGCACCCACTCGCCGGTGGCGTGCTGGAGGCCGAGGTTGCGCTCCGCGGCGAAGCTGCCCTCGAACGCATGGGAGATCACCTGCGCGCCGAAGCGCCGCGCGATCTCCACGGTCCGGTCGGTGCTGAGCCCATCGACCACGATCAGCTCATCCGCCCATCGGACGCTCTCGAGGCAGCGCGCGATGCGTCCCTCCTCGTTCTTGGTCAGGATGGCGACGGAGAGCCGCTGCCGCTCACTCATGTGTGTTAGAATAACGGGCGTTCATCATGTTGAACAGCCGCTGGACCCCCCGTCAGCTCGAGCTCGCCGTGCTGCTGGCACTCGGCCTTGCCCTCTTCATCCGCTACCCGTCGCGCTTCATCGCGTCGCCGCCCTTCCTCATGGACTTCGAGGTCTACCGGGCAGCGGCCGAACGGGTGCTGCACGGCCGCGGCGAGCAGCTGTACGACCCGACGACCTCCGAGAAGATGATGTTCAAATACGCGCCGCTCTGGGCCGTCTTCATGGCTCCGCTGGGCGCGCTCCCGAAGCCGGCGGCCGCGATCTGCTGGACCAGCGTCGAGCTGCTGGCCCTGTTGGCCGCGCTGCTCCTCTGCGGGCTCCTCTGCCGGCGTCTGGGGTTTCACCCCCACCCGCTGACCGGCCTGCTGGCGGTGCTCATGCTGCTGCGGCCGCTCGCGGAAGAACTGGGCAACGGCCAGGCCAATCTGCTCTGGGGAGCGCTGATGGTCGGCTTCGTCGTCGCGGAACACGCCGGCCGGCGATGGCTGGCGGCCCTGGCGCTCTCGGCGGCCATCCTCTTGAAACTGCCGGCGCTGCTGTTCCTGCCCTATCTCGTCCTGCGCAAGCGGTGGCCGCTCGCCGGCCGTGCGGCGCTGATCATCCTGCTCGCCGGGGCGGCGGGAGCGCTCCTCGTCGCTCCTCACGCGCCCGGATCGCTCTTCCGGGGTTGGCTCCACGCGCTCGCGTACAACACCGAGACGTACACGTTTGAGATCGGCAACCAGTCGCTGGTGGCACTGCTCAGCCGCTTCCTGACCAATGATGGCTACGGCCTGAACCTGCTCGATGCCCCCCGCTCGTGGCTTGTCTGGCTCACACTCGGCCTGCTGGGAGCACTGGTGGCCGCCTTGGCGAGGCCGTGGCCAGGCGCGGCGCGCGAACCGATGCGCTGGGCGTTCGACGGCGCCATCCTCACGGTGCTGATGGTGATCGGCTCACCGAGCTGCTGGCTGGCCACCTACACGGCGCTGCTCTTCCCGGTCTTCCTGGCGCTGGCGGCCCTCGCGCATTCCGCGGCCGTCCGCCGGGTCGATGGCGGCTCGCTCGGCGTGAGTCTCCTCGGGCTGTGCGCGATCCTGCTCACGCACCGAAAGGCGTGGCGGCTGCTCGGCCTGACCTCGTGGCGCGGCGAGTCCTACCTCTTCCTCGTCTTCATGATGCTGCCGTGGTTCGGGCTCATGCTGACCGCGCTGCTGTGGCGCCAGCGGCGTTGGCTGTCCCGCGCTTGAGCCGGACGTATTTCACGTAGCTCGTCCACTGGTACTTCCCCGCCATCCACGCGATGACCAGCCCCGTCCACCCCTCGCGGAATCCCTGCTTGCGCACGTAGGTGCGGAGGAACCGGTCCACGGTGCGCCACAGCGCCTTGCCAGCGCTCACCCCCCGCCCGTCGAGGATCCACTTCTGCGCTTCCAGCGTCGTGTGCCGGTCCTGCTTCCGGACGAAGTCGTCCAGGTCGCGGTACGAATAGTGCAGGAGGTCGTGCCGCAAGTTCCCCCACGCCGGCCCGAAGGCGCGCGGATGCACCGTGGTCTCCTCCCAGCGGAACACCGACTTCTTGAACAGCTTCAGCTGGCCGCTCGGGTACCAGCCGCCAAAACGGATCCAGCGGTCCCCGATGTAGTTGCGCCGCGGGATCGAGTAGGTCTCGAAGCCTGTGCCGTCGCCCAGCACCGCGGCGATCTCCTCGGCGAGCTCCGGCGTGACCCGCTCATCCGCGTCGAGGCTGAGCACCCATTCGTGCGCCGCCTGGTCGTGCGCCCAGTTGCGGTGGCGGCCCTCGATGTCCATCTTCCGCCGCAGGACGCGGGCGCCGAGCGAGGCGGCGATCGCCGCCGTCTCATCGGCGCTCTCGTCATCCACCACGAGGACCTCCTCCGCCCACCGCACGCTCTCGATGCAGTCGCGGATGCGGCCGGCCTCGTTTTTCGCCAGGATCACGACGGAGAGCGGGATTTTCGCTGCCATTGGTCCGTCAGTTGCGCCTCATCCGCCTCGGGGACGATCTCCGCCCGGTGCAGCCACCGCAGCCGCCCCATCCAGCGGGCCCAGCCGGGATCCGGGGCCACGAGCAGGTCGAAGGGCTTCTTGCGCCGCTTGAGGATCAGCCCCGCGGCGGCGGCCGATGCGGCCGTCTGCGGGATGGGACACCAATGGATGTCCGCGTGCGGTACTAGCCCAACCGACTCGAAGAGCGCATCGCGGGTCAGCCGGTCCGGCGTCGGGCAGTAGACGTAGACGAGCGTCCGCCGCCTGGCCCACGCGACCAGCCGCTGCAGCCAGTCGCGCAGCTCGCGCGAGCCGGGGGCCGCGGGGGTGAAGCGCGGCCAGGCCAGGCGCAGGCGCCGCCCCCACCGCTGCTCGCACCACCGCCGGTTCTTCGAGAAGAGCGCCTCGCGCTCCGGCATGTCCTTCACGCTCTGGTGCCCGACGTGAAACACGTAGGAGGCCTCGACGACAGCGCAGCGAAATCCAGCCTCCTGGACGCGCATGGAGTAGTCCTCGTCCTCGAAGAACACCCGGTCTACCTCCTCGGTGAGGCCGCCGATGCGGCCGATCACCTCGCGCCGGATGAGGAAGCAGAAGCCGGTGCACATGCCGACCTCGGTGTACCGGCCCCGCTGTGCTGCAAGCGACGCCGCGTGCGCCTCCAGAGCCTGTTGAGCCGGCACGCCCCCGCGCCACGCGGCGTGGTGCGGGGGACGGCTGCCGAAGGTGTTGCTCGCGGGGTTGAGCACCCCAAGCTCCGGATGCGCCCGCGCGACGGCCAGCAGCTCCTCGAGCCAGCCGTCGGTGAAGCGCAGGTCGTTGTTGAGCAGGCAGACAAACGGCGCGCTCGAGGCCCGGAGGCCCCGGTTCATGCCGCGCGGGAATCCCTCATTCGTCTCGTTCTGCAGCAGGACCACCTCGACGATCGAGCCGCGCGGCGTGACCGCGGCCAGATGCGCGCGCACCGGCGGCGCGCTCGCGTTGTCAACGATCAGCAGGCGGCACGGCGTGCGCGTCGTCCCAAACAGCGTCTCCAGGCACGGCCGCGTCTCCTCGAGATGGTTCCAGCTCAAC
>JACQRE010000029.1 GCA_016206585.1 Candidatus Omnitrophota bacterium
ATCTCGCCGTCCTTGATCATGTAGTCGACGTCGCGCTGGTAGAGCTCGTGCGCCCGCAGCGCCTGGTTGATGTGGTGGACGAGCCGCATGTTCAGCTCGTCGTACAGGTTCTCGACGCTGAGCAGCTCCTCCGCCCGCTTGATGCCCTCCTCGGTGAGGCTGACCGCGTGCTCCTTCTCGTCGACCTCGTAGTGCGGCCCCTGCTCCAGCTTGCGCACCACCTGGTCCAGGCGGTAGTAGAGGTCCGTGGACTCCTCAGCCGGGCCGGAGATGATGAGCGGGGTGCGCGCTTCATCAATCAGGATGCTGTCCACCTCATCCACGATTGCGTAGTGGTACTCGCCCTGCGTGAGGTCCTCCCGGCGGAAGCGCATGTTGTCGCGCAGGTAGTCGAAACCGAACTCGTTGTTCTGGCCGTAGGCAATGTCGGTCTGGTAGGCCTCGCGCCGCGAGACGGGACGCAGATGGGTGTACCGGTCGTTCGCGGTGATGACCGCCGGGTCGTACAGGAACGACAGCGACTCCTCACCCGGCCGGCGCTCCGACGGATCCACCCCCTGAATGACCCCGACCGAGAGCCCCAGCGCGTGGTAGATCGGACCCATCCAGCGGGCGTCGCGCCGCGCGAGATAGTCGTTGACGGTGACGATGTGGACGCCGCGGCCGGTCAGCGCGTTGAGGTAGGCGGCGAGGGTGGCCACGAGCGTCTTGCCTTCCCCGGTCGCCATCTCCGCAATCTTGCCCTCATGGAGAATCATGCCGCCGAGCAGCTGGACGTCGAAGTGGCGCATGTTGACCGTCCGGCGCGCGGCCTCGCGGACCACGGCGAAGGCTTCGGGCAGGATGGCATCCAGCGCGTGCTGCTGGATCTTGCGCCGCTGCTTGCGCAGCTCCAGGCGCTCATCGTGGTTGCGGTCGTACCACTCCGGGTCGGCGGGCGTGAGGAACGTGTGGGAGGCCAGCTCTTCGGCGAGGCGACGGCGGAACTCGCCGGTCTTGGCGCGCAGCTGGTCGTCGGTGAGCTGCCGGATGCCCAACTCGAGCCGGTTGATCTGCTCGACGACCGGCCAGAGCCGCTTGCGCTCCCGGTCGTGATGCGTGCCGATGACTTTTTCAAGTACCCACATGCCCGGCCTTCCACTTCAAATACGCTGCCATGAACGGATCCAGCTTGCCATCGAGGACCGCTTGCGGGTCATGAGGCTGCGGACAGCCAATCTTCCACTTTGACGTCCGGGAGAATGTGGAAGTGCTTCGTGTTATGTGTCACAACGGTGTAACCATACGCCCGTGCGGTGGCGCCGATCAGGACGTCTTCAAGCCCCACCGGCTTGCCGGTCCGTTTCAGGTGCGCCAAGAGATCCCCGGCCAGCAGCGCTTCGCGCTCGCCAAATTCGATGATCTGAACATGTGACAGGATTTCCTGCTCGATCCGCCGCCAGAACGGCTCATGGTCCGCCCGTAGCGAGGCGCCATAGCGCAGCTCCATGACACAAATGGTCGAGGTGAAGAGCGTTCGTGAAGGCTGGTGGCGTAAGCGAGGGAGTAACCCTGGATGCGGATGCCGCTTGATCAGCTCGCTCAGCACGCTGGTGTCGAGCAGATACATCACGCGGACTTCCGCAGGCTCCGCGGCGGATGGGTCAGACGGCCGGCCACAATCTGGGCCATCGTGTCAAAAAACGAGTCATCCTCGTCCAGCCAGCCTTTGGCATCAGCCAGATGCCGCTGCTCGTCGCCGCGATCCAGCGGAATCAGAATCGCCATCGGCTTACCCCGGCGGGTAATCGTCACCCGCTCGTGGCCGTAGGCCACCCGGCCCAGCAAATCAGCGAGGTGTTGCTTCGCCTCTGCGACGCTGACATGAATGCGCTTCATCGGCTGTCCTCCTCAATAACCCAATTATAGCCCATATTGATCATTATAGTCAATATGACCTATTTATTGCTCTGTCCGGTCTTCCACTTCAAATACGCTGCCATGAACGGATCCAGCTTGCCGTCGAGGACCGCCTGGGAGTTGCCGGTCTCGTGCTCGGTGCGATGGTCCTTCACCATGTTGTACGGGTGCAGCACGTAGGAGCGGATCTGCGAGCCCCACTCGATCTTCTGCTTCGACTGGTAGTCCTTCGCCGCGGCCTCTTCCCGCTTGCGCCGCTCGAGGTCGGCCAGCCGCGCCTTGAGCACGTGCATCGCCTTCGCCTTGTTCTGCATCTGCGAGCGCTCGTCCTGGCACTGGACGACGATGCCGGTGAGCAGATGGGTGATGCGCACCGCGGAGTCGGTCGTGTTCACCGACTGGCCGCCCTTGCCGCTGGAGCGGTAGACATCGATGCGCAGGTCCGACTCCTTGATCTCAATCGGCGCATCCTCATCGGACTCCGGCACCACGTCCACCGAGGCGAAGGAGGTGTGGCGCCGCTTGTTCGCGTCGAACGGCGAGATGCGCACCAGCCGGTGGACCCCCTCCTCGGACTGGAGGTAGCCGTAGGCGTACGGGCCTTTGACGATGAGGGTCGCGCTCTTAACCCCGGCCTCTTCACCCGGCGTCAGGTCGATCACTTCGGTCCCAAAGCCGCGCTCCTCCGCCCAGCGCCGGTACATGCGGAACAACATCTGCGTCCAGTCGCAGGATTCGGTGCCGCCGGCCCCCGAGTGCACCGAGAGGATCGCGTGCTTGGCGTCCACCTCGCCGCCGAGGAGCCGCTGCACTTCGAGCCGTCCCAGCAGCTCTTCGAGCGAAGCGGTATCCTTGGCCAGGTGGTCCAGGGAGGCGCGGTCGTCTGAATCGGTGAGCTGGAGGAGCTCGACGAGATCGTGCAGTCCTTGTTGGAACTGGTCGATCGGCGTGCGCTGGGCCTTGAGGCCCTTCAGCGCCTGGATGGTCCGGTTGGCGCGCTCCTGGTCGGACCAGAAGTCGCCCTGCGCCATCGCCTGCTCGATCTCGGCGATGCGGCGGCTGAGGCCCTCCAGGTCAAAGATACCTCCGCAGTTCGGTCCATCGCTGCTGGAGGGTTCCGACCCGGGTGCGCAAATCGGCGAGCTGATCGGGCAGGCTCGAAGAGGCCATCGAGGAGGTAGTCTAGCACGGAAGGAACAAGAGAACAATCGGTCGAGTGCGGAATTCGGAGTGCGGAATTACGCGGGGTGCCCTGCGTCTTTGGCGGCGGAGAGGCGGGTTTCCTTCTCGGCGAGGACCTTCAGGAACGCCTCGATCACCACGGGGTCGTGCTGCGCGCCGGCACAGCGCGTCAGCTCAGCCTTCGCCTGGTCGACGGAGAGCCGCTTGCGGTACGGGCGGTCGGTCACGATCGCATCGTAGGTGTCGGCGACGGCGAGGATCCGAGCCCCCAGCGGAATCGCCTCCCCCTTCAGCCCGGACGGGTAGCCGCCGCCATCAAACCGCTCGTGGTGGTGGCGCACGAGGGAAACGACTTTGCCCAGCGAGCGCACGGGCTTGACGATCGCCTCGCCGATGATGGGATGCTGCTGCATGACCTTCTGCTCATCCGGCGTCAGCGGGGTCGCCTTCAGTAGAATCTCGTCCTTGATCCCGATCTTGCCGATGTCGTGCAGCACGCCAGCGTCGTTGAGGGTGCGCAGCATCTCCTGATCAAGCCCCATCTGCTCGCCGATCTTCGTCGCGTAGAAGCCGACCCGCTTGGAGTGGCCGGCGCTGTAGGGGTCTTTCGCCTCGACGGCCAGGGCGAGCGCCATGATCGTTTCGAGGTAGGTCCGCTCGACGTCGAGGTTCAAGCGGTAGTTCTCGATCGCCACCGCCACCTGCGAGCCGATGCTGGCCAGCAGCATCTCATCGTCCTCGACGAACGCGCGGGCTCCCTGCTCCCGCAGGACGGTGATGGCCCCGATGGGGTGGTCGCGCAGCTTCAGCGGCACGCTCAGCACCTCATCCTCCTCGCTGCGGGAATTGGCAAAGCCCGCCGAGGACGCCTTGCAGGTGCCCCGCATGGCGCGGCCCTCCTTCGCCACCCATCCCACGACGCCTTCCCCCAGTTTCACGCGGAAGTGGGGATCCGCCGCCAGGCCGTTGCTCGACCAGGCGGTCTTCATGGCCAGCTCCTGCTTCTCCCCGTCGACCAGCATGAGGCTGCCCATCCGGGCTTCGAGGGCCGCCGCGGTGTTCTCGATGACCAGGTTGAGGAGGTTGTCGATGCCCTCGTACGAGTTCATCGCGGTGCCGATGCGGGAGAGCAGCTTCTTCACGAGCTCGCGCGAGCTCTCCAGCTCGTCGATCTTGTGCTCCAGCTCCTGGGTGATGCGGTTGAACGAACGCGCCAGCTCGCCGATCTCGTTGTGCTCGTCGGTGTCGACCAGCTCGAAGGAGTGGCTGCTGGACAGCGTGCGGATGCGCTCGATCACCTTCAAGACCGAGTGGATCATCGGCCGGGCGATGAGGAAGTAGCCGCCGAACGCCGACAGCACGATGGGATAGATGGCAATCCGCAGCGGGATGGCGTACATCATGGCCCAGACCACGAGCAGGATCGGGATGAACGACATGAAGCCGAAGGCCAGCGTCAGCTTGGCCTCCAGCCGCGCTTCTTTCAGCGAGCTGAGCGCTTTGGCCTCCGGATGGGTCTGGGCCGGTGAAGCAACGCGGGAATGCATCACGTCTGCAAGTATACCTGACGTGATGCGCGGTTAACAAAAGCTACGCAGGATTACGCGGAACCCAGCCTTCCCGCTTCAGCAGCAGAAGCTTGCTCCGGGGTCCCCGGGCGAAGCCGCCGAGGGAGCCGTCGGACTTGATGACGCGGTGGCACGGCACCGGCGTCCCTCGACTCCGCTCGGGACGCCGCCCTGAGCGAAGTCGAAGGGGCGGCGGGGCGTACGGGGTCCGGTTCAGCGCGTTGCCGACGGCGCGGGCCAGCCCGGCATCGCCGAGCTGCTGCGCGACCCACCGGTAGGAGCGGGTC
>JACQRE010000039.1 GCA_016206585.1 Candidatus Omnitrophota bacterium
CCGCGCTGCAGCCAGCAGTAGTGGGCGTCGGTCTTGTGGTAGTGGTTGCCCCGGATCGCCCCTTTGACGGAGGTGACGACCGCGGCGCTTGTGAACGGCGCGTCGATCAAGTTCCTGATCTCGCCGCGCACATCCACGAACGGGGGACGCTGCGGGATGATCACCTCAGGCGTGTGGGGCATCTGCGGAGCTAGGTATACAGCGGGAACCCGTTCTGCTTGCAGGTTTCGCACACCGTGTGCGTCCCCGTTGCTCTGCTGGCCAACGCGCGTCGAGCCAGCCGGTAGCGCTCACCGTTCCAGATCTCCCGAAAGGATTGCTGAAAGATGTTCCCGTAATTGTACGTCTTGCAGTCATACACGCTTCCACAGGGCACCACATCGCCATCCCAATTGATCGCGACGGTCGTCCATGGCTTCGCGCAGTCCTGCACCCGATGGCTGAGCTGCTCATGGGTGTATTGGCTGTACCGGGGGTTCTCGGGCACCCAGTCCCCGTCCCGCTTGAGTCGCTCCTCCATCGGCAGGAAGATCTCCTCGCCGCAGTCCGTCCGCATCATGCCCGCTGTGAAGCCGACCTGGAGTTCCCTGGCCATCGCGCGCGCCTGGTCGACCTCGTGCTCGTTGTGCCTGAACACGAGGAAATTCCACACCATCGTCGGGGTCGCGGAGCGAAGCCGCCGTTTCGCGCTCACGATCCAGCGGATGTTCCGAAGCACCTCCTCCAACCTGCCTCCGACCCGGTACTTCTCGTAGACCGCCTGGGTCGCCCCGTCGACTGACAGGATCAGATGGCCCAGGCCCGACCTCACGACTTCCTCTGCGCCGATCTCGCTGAAACGGGGAATGTTCAGGTTGGAACTCACGACCACCCGCACATGGGGATACCGGTGTGTGGTGTACCGCACCATCTGGAGGAGATCTTTGTTCAGGAATGGCTCACCCCAGTCGAAGAAGTCGAGCGTCTCCATCGTCGGCCCCAGCTGGTGGATGATCTGCTTGAACCGCTCAAAGGTCAGGAGGCCCTTCGTGACCTTCGTTTCGTTCGTCCCGGTTGGGCACAACGGGCAGCGCAGGTTGCAGATGTTGCCCGTTTCGATGGTGACCTTGGTCGGGAAATAGTGGAGGGTCTCCGCGCGGCGAGGCATTTCCATTTTTTTCATCAGGTGATTCAGCATGCGTCGAGGTGAACGGTACGTCTGCATCACGCGCTTAACACGCATCGTGCCCCCCGCGTCTTTGTTCCCAATATTTGGCCCACAGCATCACGTGCACGAACGCCCAGAGGAGGGAGAAGACCAGCCCGTGAAGGCCCTCCTGATAGCCGCGGTTCCTGATGTAACTCTTCCAGAACAGCTTCACCGGCCGCCACACCAGATGGTACACGAGCTCCCGCGTCCGAGGCCGGTCCCGCTGCTCGGCCAGCTCCTGAGCGCCCATCGAGGTAGAGCGGTTCTGCCGCTCGATGAACTGCGTGAGCGACTGAAAGGGGTAGTGCTCCACATCCGCCTCGATATGCTCGATGGGCCCGTGGACGTCTGGCGCGTAGTGGACCTTGATGGCCGTGAGGGACGCGGGGAATGCGTCGGCGGCCTGACCGGGGTTTCCGGAGTCGGCCGGCCGGCTGTACTCCCAGTACTTCGCCCACTTGATCAGCTCCACACCCGCAAAGAAGATCGAGAACACGAGCCCATGCAGCCCCTCGCGGAAGCCCTGCTTCTTCACGTAGCTCTTCCACCAGGTCTTCCAGGGCCTCCGGATGAGCCGCGAGCGGATCTCGCGCTCGTCCAGGCGGCCGAGGCTTGCGACGAGCTCTTGCGCGTGGAGTGAGGTGTAGCGGTTGTGGCGGTCCAGGAAGGCGGCCAGGCTGTTGCAGGGGTGGTGCTCGATGTCGGCGTCCAGGCGGCCGATCGTCCCGCGGGCGACCGGCCGCTCGTGCACCACGCCCTCGTACCGGACCGCGTCCCGGCGCACCAGGTTGGGCAGCTCGTGGTACCATCCCCCGTGGCGCATGAACCGCCCCAAGAGGTAGCTCTTGCGCCGGAACTTGAAGACGGCGTGCGGTTGCGGACGCTCTAGGAGGCGTTGGACCGCCTCCCGGAACGCCGGCGTCACGACGTCGTCGGCGTCGATCTGGAGGACCCACTCGCCGGTCGCGCGCTCCATCCCGAGGTTCCGCTCCTGGGCGAAGCTCCCTTCGAACGCATGGGGGATGACCCGCGCCCCGAACTGCCGGCAGATCTCCACCGTCCGGTCCTCGCTCATCCCGTCGACGACGATGAGCTCATCCGCCCACCGCACGCTCGAAAGGCACCGCGCGATGCGCGGCTCCTCATTCTTCGTGAGGACGACGACCGACAGGCGCTGGCGCTCAGCCATGGCCGGCCCCTCTGCCCGCCGGCCTGGCCGCGCGGGACCAATAGAGCCGGCCAAGCTGCACGAGGTACGCCAGCAGCGCGTGAGCGTCGAGCTTGCTCGACCCACGCCGCCGGTCCGTGAACACATAGGGGATCTCCCGGGCGCGCCGGACGTCCCCTTGCACCAGAATCTCGAGGAGGATCTTGAACCCCCGTGGGTGGACCGCGAGGCCCCGGACGAGCGCGGCCCGGCAGACGAAATACCCTGACGTCGCATCGGCGACCGGCACGAGGGGCCTGGCGAGCCGGTTGCCCACCCGCGAGAGGAGCCGCCGGGACCGCGGCCAGTTGACCGCGCCCCCGCCGGAGACGTAGCGGCTGGCGACCGCGACCTCGCTCCCCGCGCGCACAGCCGCCGCCAGCGCCGGCAGCAGTTCCGGTGGATGGCTGAGGTCGGCGTCCATCACGCCGATCAGGTCTCCGCTCGCCTGCCCGACCCCGCTCATCACCGCCCGGGCCAGGCCCTGGCCGCGCGGGTGCTCGATGAGCCGGCCCAGCTGCAGGCGCGCCAGCAGCGACTGCGCGCACGCGGCGGTGCCGTCCTCCGAGTCGCTGTCCACGATCAGGACCTCGAGCGGCTCCCCAAGGGATGCCCGCACGAGCGCCAGCCGCTCCAGCAACGGCTCGAGGTTCTCGCGCTCCCGATACGTCGGGATGATGAGGCTCACCATGACCTCAGCGCCTCACGGGATAATCTCAAGATTCCAATACGGATGGCTGCGCAGCACCTCCGGCAAATCGGACGGATCGACAGCCACCGCCTCTGACAGGCTGCTGGGATCCAGCTGGGCGAGGTGCTTCATGGACCGTTGCTCGGGCCATCGCAACCACACGTCTTCAAACCACCGCTCCACGAAGTGCCGCTGTTGCTCGGAGGCGGCGAGCCTCAGGCGCATGCGTTGAGCGGTCCTGGCGAAGCCGAAATGGTAGAAGGTCGCTTTCTGCGGCGGGATGAGGTACCGGGGCCCGAGGCTGTTCGTCCGGTTCGGCCCGGTGAAGCGGCACCGGTACGGAAGGGGAAGCCCCAGCACGCGCCGCGACCGGGCGATCCGGAAGATCCGCCAGGGCGTCCACTTCACGCCGGTGTAGGGGACGCGGTACCGAAAGCTCCTCCAGAGGACATCGCATTTGACATGAAAGGTTCCCACCTCAGGGTGCGCCTCGATTTCCTCGCGGATGGCCGTCAGATGATCGCGCCGATAGAGCTCATCGCCGTCAACCAGAAAGTAGTACTCCATCCCGGCCTCCAGGCAACAGGCCATGGCGGCGTTGCGCTGCGCCACCTCGGAGTCCCAGACCCCTTTGCGGACGATGAACTTGGGGTCACCCTTCGCAGGCGCATCCACGATCTGCTCGGTGCGATCCCGCTCGGTGAACGTGGCCCGGACGTCGGGATTATACGCGCTCCACGGCGCCAGGCCCAGGCAGACGACGATCCGATCGACCGCGTCGTAGAGCGACCGGATGGAGTACTCCAGGTACTCTTCCTCATTATAGACGGAGTAGCAGGCCGCAATCTTCATGGGACACGATGTGGTAGAATAACCAGGATGCTCTGTCGAAAAGCTGTGGCCCCAAGGCAAAAAGTGCCAGGCACTTTTCCCGAGGCGAGACGCCTGGTCGAAAAGTGCCTGGCACTTTTTGCAGTCGTCCTGGCGGCTTTTCGACAGAGCATGACCGGGATGCTTCGGACGACGCTGCGAACCGCGCTCTCCCCGTGGCAATGGCCCCTCTCGACCTGGCTGCTGCTCCTTGGCATGGTCCTCGCCGTTCGTTTTCCGCTGAAGTTCCTCGTTGATCAGGCGTTTCTCATGGACTTCGACTTGTTCCACACGATCGCCCAGCGCGTCCTGAGCCACCAGGCCATCACGCTCTATGACCAGGCCGACACGCCACAGGCGGTGTTCAAGTATGCGCCGCTCTGGGCGCTCGCCTGGACGCCCCTCGGCTGGCTCTCCTCCCACGCCGGAGCGGTGGCGTGGTCGACGCTGACGGCCGGGTTCCTGCTCGGCACCTGTTGGACCGCCGACCGGTTGTGCCGAACGCTCGGGCTCTCCCCCGCAGGGTTTGTGGCTCCGCTCGCCGTCCTGCTGCTCGTGCGGCCCTTGACCGCCGAGTTCCTCAACGGCCAGGTCAACGTGCTCTGGGGGCTGCTCGTCCTTGTCTGCCTGCTGGCCGAGGCGGCCCGCCGCCCCTGGCTCGCCGCCCTCTCACTGGCGTCAGCCATCTCGCTCAAGCTGCCGGCGCTGCTCTTCCTCCTGTATCTTGCCGCGCGGCGCCGCTGGGCGTCGGCCGGACGAACACTCCTGCTGCTCGTCGCCCTCAACCTGGTCGCCGCCTGGGCGCTCGTGCCTTCCCGTCCGCTCGCCCTGCTCGCCGCGTGGCAGCGAACGCTGCTCGCGACTGGGCCGGACCGCGCGTTTGAGATCGGCAGCCAATCGCTCCTCGCCCTCCTGGGGCGGCTGCTGCGCGCGGACGGCTATGGGTTCAATGTGCTGGCGCTGCCCGACGGCGCGGTCGCCGCGGTCGCCGCCCTCGTCTCGCTGGCGCTCTTCGCCGCGGTGTGCCTCCCCCCGGCACGCGGGACGCCTGACCCGCTGCGGACCCTCCTCGACGGCGCGCTGCTGAACGTGTTCATGGTGCTGTTTTCCCCCACCTGCTGGGTCGCGACGTACAGCGCGCTGCTCTTCCCGGTCTTCGTGGCGATCGCCCTGTTCAGCTCCCAACCCCGCGCCGTCTGGCGCCGCCCCTCGCTGACGCTGGGCGCGCTCGCCGGGCTCCTCTTCAGCGCGCTGACCCACGCGAAGGTGTGGCGGTTCCTCGGCGTCCGCGCCATCAAAGGGGAAACGTACGTCTTCGAGGTCCTCATGATCCTGCCCCTGTTCGGGCTGTCGCTGGCTTGGTGCCTCTGGCATCAGCGTCGGTGGCTGGCCCGCCGCTCGTAGGCCGCGCACCGGCCTCGCGCCGCATCGCGAGGTACTTCCGGTAGCTGACCCACTGGTACTTCCCCGCCATCCACGCGATGAAGAACCCCACCCGGCCCTCCCGGAACCCCTGCTTGAGGACATAGGTGCGGATGAACCGATCCACCGAGCGCCAGGCCGCCTTGCCCCGGCCCATCTTCCGGCTGTCCGCGCACCACTTCGTGGCCTCCAGCGTGGTGTGGCGATCGAGCTTGTCCGCAAAATCCTGCAGGTTCCGGTAGGAGAGATGGATCAGGTCGTGCCGGAGGGTCCCCCACGCGGGTCCAAAGGCTCTGGGGTGGACGGTGGTTTCCTCCCATCGGAACACCGACCGCTTGAACAGCTTGATCTGGGCGCTCGGGTACCACCCCCCATATCGGATCCATCGGGCCCCGATGTAGTTCCGGCGCGGGATCGCGTACACGTCAAAGCGAGGGCCGTCGGTGAACAACCGGGCGATCTCCTCGGCCAGCTCCGGCGTGACGCGCTCATCCGCATCCAGGCTCAGGACCCACTCGTGCGCGGCCTGCACGTGGGCCCAGTTCCGGTGGCGGCCCTCGACGTCCATCCTTCGCTTGAGCACGCGCGCGCCGAGCGACTCCGCGAGACGGACCGTCTCATCGGTGCTCTCGTCATCCACGACCAGGGTCTCATCGGCCCA
>JACQRE010000028.1 GCA_016206585.1 Candidatus Omnitrophota bacterium
GACAGAACTGATGGCTACTCGACTCGCGGTTGAATGGACCCGCGGGTCCGTACGCGTCGCCGTGGCGGAGGGCGGCGGCTCGCGCTGGCGGCTGCGCAGCGTGCGCAGCCAGCCGATGCCAAGCGGCGCAGACGTGGCGGCGGCTCTGCGGAGCCTGGCGGCCGCCTCGGCCGTCGGCAGCGCCGAGGAAGTGATCGGGGTGCTGCCCAGGGAGCAGGTGATCACCCGGATCGTGCGGTTTCCCTCGACGGATGCCGCGGAGATCGCCCAGATGGCCGAGCTCTACGCCAAGGCGCAGCTGCCCTACACGAGAGACCAGGCGGTGGTGGACTCCCGCGTGTTGCGGCAGGAGCAGGGGTTTAGCACGGTAGCACTCGTCGCCTGCCAGCGGGATCTGGCGGAGCGCCACCTGGCGGTGCTGCGCGACGCCGGACTGAGCTGTGCGGCGGTGACGGTCAGCTCGTGGGGCGTGCTGGCCTGGTGCCTCGGTGCCGTGCTGGCGCACGCCGCACCCGAGCCGGTCTTGATCGTCAACATCGACGACACGCGCACGGATTTCGTCCTCATTGCCGGACGGCGGCTCCTCGCTAGCCGCAGTATCGCCCAGGGAGCCCATGAATGGCAGGGACTCAGCGAGACCGCCGAGCTGCTGGTCACGGAAGTCGAACGCACGCGCGGCACCCTGCGCAAGGAGCTCCCTGGCACCGAAGCCCGGTCGCTGATCCTGACCGGCCTCGGCGCGCTCGCCCAGTGGCGCGAGCCGGTCGCCCAGCGGTTGGGCCTCCCCGTCACGGTGATCGAGGCCGCGCAGGCGGTGGAGATCCCGGTGGAGGGCGTTCCGATCTCGCCGGTCGCCGTCGCCGGGGTGGCCGTGAGCGAACCGGGGGGCGTGGTCAACCTGAGCCCGTCGGAGGCGCGCACGCAGCTGCGCCAGCACCGGCAGCTGCGGGAGTTCGCCATGGTCGGCGGGATGTTGGCCGGCGCGGTCGTGCTGGGGGCGGCACTCCTGGGACTTGGCGTGCTGCGCGATCAACGGATGGCCGGACGGCTTGATCACGCCGTGAAGACGCTGGAGCCGAAAGCCAGGCAGGTGCGGGACCGCGGCCGCTCCGTGCAGCTGGTGCGAGCGCTCTTCGACGAGCGCCGACGGTTTGCGGCCACCCTCGCGGGCATCTTCCGCGCCACGCCGCCGCCGGTGACGCTCGAGGCCTTGACCGTGGAGCAGGCCAGGCGCGAAATCGTGTTGCGGGGCATCGCCGCGTCGACCCAGACGGTCCTCGACTACATCCAGCAGCTGGAGCGTCTTGAGGGTGTGGAGGCGGTCGAGCTGAAGTACTCCACCAGCCGCTCGACCTCCTCGGGAGAGCGCACCGATTTCGAGCTGGTCCTGCGGCCGCGGGGGGTACCGTCATGATGCCGCGCCTCCTCGAGGGGCTGCGGCCCCGCGAGCGCCGGCTGGCACTGGCCGCGCTGCTCGTCATCGGGAGCTGGCTCTTCGTGTCCGGGGTGGTCAGGCCGCTCGCCGCACGGGGCGGCGAGGTCCGCCGGCACGTGGAGACGCAACGCGAGAAACTGGACGCGCTGCGCCGGGTGCTGGCACAGGCGTCCGATATCGAGCAGGACTATCAGCAGCTCGCCGTCTACTTGGACGGCGCGGACGGCGAGCCGGCCCAGGGGGCGTTCTTCAGCGAGTTGGAGTCGATCGCCCGGAGTGTCGGCGTGACGCTGAACCTCAAACCCCGCCACACCAAGACCGACGAGCGCATCAGCCGCCTTGAAGTGGAGCTGGACGTCGAAGGGTCTCAACAGAACCTGCTGGCATTCCTCGATGCGCTGCTGCGGATGCCGAAGCTCGTCGCGATCGACCGGCTGCGCCTCTCCACCATCCCCGCCAGGGAAGGTTTCTTGCGGGCCAACCTGGTGCTCAGCAAACTCTCCATCCTCAACTAAACGAGCCATCTTGTCTCTTGACATCGAGATCCATTGTGTTACTATGCCAGGTACTCTCTACTCAGAGAGTAACTAATGCAGACTGTAAGTAACGTCTATTTGATCAAAGACTTATCAAGGCTCAGCGGTCACTCAGTCTACACCATCAAGTTCTATCTCAAGCTTGGCCTCATTCGAGAAGCGGGTCGAAGTCCGGAGACCCGCTTCCGCTATTTTGACGACTCCACGCTCGAGCAGTTGTCCCGCATCCGGGCCTTCCGCAAGGAGGGCAAGAGCCTCTCCGAGATCTCCCATCTCGTCGCCGCATGAGCTACTACGCCGTGCTCGGGTTGACGAAGGAACCCTTTTCCTCGAGCCCGGATCCCGCGTTCTTCTTCCGCTCCAGCTCGCACATGCAGGCGCTCACCCGGCTGGAGATCGCCATCCGGCTGCGCCGCGGGCTCTCGCTGATTCTCGGCGACGTGGGCACCGGCAAGACGACCCTCGCGCGCACGCTGCTCTCCAACTTCCCCCAGGAGGACGGCTTCGCCTTCCACATGATCCTGGATCCGTCGTTCGAATCCGAGTACCAGTTCCTGCTCCAGCTGTGCCGCCTCTTCGGGCTGCGCGAGCCGTACAAATCCACGCTCGACTGCCGGGAAGCGATCGAGCACCACCTGTTCCACAGCGGTGTGGCGGAGGGCCGGACGACGGTGCTGCTGGTCGACGAGGGCCAGAAGCTGTCGGCCGACATGCTGGAGAACCTGCGCGTCCTGCTCAACTACGAGACCAACGAGTTCAAATTGCTGCAGGTCGTGATCTTCGGCCAGATGGAGCTCGTCGGACGGCTCGCGCGCCTCAAGAACTTCATCGACCGGGTGGCCCTCAAGTACATCATCAATCCGCTCAGCGAGGAGGAGACCGCCCAGATGGTCCGCTTCCGGCTCGCCTCCGCCGGGCTGGACGAAGGGCGCACGCTGTTCACCCCGGAGGCGATCCGGGCGATCCACCGGTTCACGCAGGGCTATCCACGGCAGATCGCGCTGTTGTGCCACAACGCGCTCGAGGCGCTGGTGATGCACGAGCGCGCGGTCGTCGATGAGACGGTGATTGGAGACCTGATCCGCGATGAGTCCCGATGGCTTCACGAAGCCGCCGCCTGAAGAAAAGCTGCTGCGCCTGATCCGGGGCAAGGCGCCGCACGCCGCGGCGGGCGGCGGGGTGTCCCCCCGCCACCGCGGCTCATCCGACGGCGTCTTCCCATCGGCCGATCTGATGGCCCGCGCGCGCCAGCTCAACTGGGCGCAGGCGGCCGCGATCCTGTTGGGCCTGGTGCTGGCGTTCGAGGGGATCTGGGTGCTCGCGCAGCTGGTCCGTCCGCTGCCGGAGGTGCCGATGTCTCCTGCGGAGCCGCCCGCCCCCACACCAAACGGTGTGGTGGGGCCCGCCGCAGCCCCCGATGTCGAGATGCCGTCGATCGCCGCCAGCGTGGACCGCCCGCTCTTCAGCGCGTCAGCTGGAGGACGCGCAGCACCCTCCCGCCAGGCGATGAGCGGCTCCGCCAAGCTGCTGGCCTCGCGGCTGACGTTGACCGGCGTCGTCTCCGGCGATCCGCCGCAGGCGATCATCGAGGATACGCAGGCGCAGAAGACCTACTTCGTCACCGTCGGCCAGCCCTTGGCCGAAGGCGCGGTGCTCGATGAAGTGCTGGACAACCGGGTCATTCTCGATTTCCAGGGGGAGAAGATCGAGTTGAGTCTATGAGCCGCAGGCAGAGGGGGGTGAGGGGATGAGGCGGGTCGTGCAAGTCGGCGTGGCACTCTGGGTGGCCTGCGGCCTGATGGGGGATGCGACGGCGCAGCCGGCGACCTCCTCGGAGTCGCCGCTCAAGACGAGTCAGCGCATTTCGCTGGACCTCAAGGGCGTGGACATCCTCGATGTCCTCAAGCTGCTCTCGCAGCAGAGCGGCCTCAACTTCATCGCCGGCCGCAACGTGAGCGGGCGCGTGACGATCTTCGTCAACGACGTGGACGTCTGGGAGGCGTTCGAGCTGCTGATCGGCGCCAACGACCTGGCCTATGAGCAGCAGGGCGACATCGTGACGGTGATGACCGCCCGCGACTACGAGCTGATCTACGGCGAGAAGTTCCAGGAGCGGAAAGAGACCTTCACGCAGACGCTCCAGTACGCCAAGGTCGCCCAGGCCGCCACCGTCCTCAACCAGATCAAGTCCGCGGTCGGCCGGGTCGTCGCGGATGAGGCGACCAACACCCTGATCATCACCGACGTGCCCGCCCGGCTCGCCGAGATGCGGGAGCTGGTCGCCCAGCTGGACCGGCCGACGGAAACCCGCGTCTACAACCTGAACTACGCGAACGCCGAGAAGCTCAAGGAGAGCGTGCAAGGCCTCCTCTCGCCCATTGGCACCTTCACGTTCGATGCGCGGACCAATAAGGTGATCGTCTCGGACCTCAAGGAGGGGCTGCCGCGCATCGACCAGCTGCTCCGGGCGTTCGATTCGCCGGAGGGCCAGGTGCTCATCGAGGCGAAGATCGTGAAGGTCGACCTGACCAACGAGATGGATCTCGGGATCGACTGGCAGCAGGTGTTGAGCGGAGTCGACACGACCGCGCGGGGCAACTTCCGGGTCCTGAGCGACATCGTGGGCGGTTCGGCGACCGGGGTCGCCCTCAAGCTGCTCACCGCGCCGCGGGGCAACACCCAGGTCATCATTGAAGCGCTCAAGAAGATCACGAGGACCGACACGCTCTCGAACCCCCGGCTGATGGTCTCCAACAACCAGGAGGCGAGGATCCTCGTCGGGACCAGGGAAGCGGTGGTGACGGTGACGACCACCGTCCCCGCCACGGGGTCCACCGTGTCCTCGCCGGAGATCCAGTACGTCGATGTCGGCACCAAGCTGTACGTGACGCCCAACATCAAGCACGACGGGCACATTCAAATCAAGATCCGGCCCGAAGTGAGCAGCTCGACGGTGGAAACGTTCCAGACCAACCGCATTCCCATCGTGAGCTCCACCGAGGCGGAGACCAACGTGCTGGTCAAGAGCGGCTCCACGCTGATCATCGGCGGCCTCATCGAGACGAAAGATACGCGGACGGACAACCGGGTGCCGATCCTGGGCGACATCCCGGTGCTGGGGATCCCCTTCCGCGGATCGACGGACATCAAGAAGAAGACCGAGCTGGTGGTCTTCCTCACGCCGCAGATCGTGCTGCCGGACGGGACCCCCTCCACGGACCCGGCGGCGGCCCTCCGGGACTCGCTGCCGCCGGCCTACCGCCAGGCGGTCCGCCAGCGGCTGCAGGACCACCTGGCGAGCCAATTCCTGAGCCTGTCGCTACCGAAGGGCTCGGTGGTCGTCTCCTTCGTCCTGAACCGCGACGGCCGGTTCGTGGGCAGCCAGGAGGTCACCAGCCCGGAGGGGGAGCCGTTCGTCACGGCGGCGACCGTCGCACTTGCCCAGGCGCAGCCGTTCCCGCCGTTTCCGTCCGAGACGCCCGCGGACGAGGTCCGGTTCCGTCTGGCCGTCGACTACGCCCCTTGATATCTGATATCGGCGATGTTAAGCTACCTCGTCAAACGAGACGCATGAGGAGGATGTGACGATGCAAGGCAACCTCAAAGGCCAGTGGGCCCTGATCCTCGGCGCCTCCAGCGGCTTCGGGGCGGCCACCTCAAAGGCGCTGGCGGGTGCGGGCATGCACATCATCGGCGTGCATCTGGACCGCCGGGCCGCGCTCGCCGGGGTGGAGGCGCTGGTGAAATCGATCCAGGGGCAGGGGGTGCAGGCGCTGTTCTTCAACGTCAATGCCGCCGACCCGGTGAAGCGCCAGGAAGTGCTGGACCAGGTCCAGCCCAAGCTGGGCGGTTCGATGGTTTCCGTCCTCATGCACTCGCTCGCGTTCGGCACCCTCAAGCCGTACCTGACCGCCGACCCCAAAGAGCAGCTCACCAAAGACCAGATGGAGATGACGCTGGACGTCATGGCGAACAGTCTCGTCTATTGGGTGCAGGACCTCGCCGCCCGGAAGCTGATCGGCAAGGGGTCGCGGATCTTCGCGATGACCAGCTCGGGCGGTGCTCGCGTCTGGCCGAGTTACGGGGCGGTCTCGGCGGCGAAGGCGGCCCTCGAATCGCACGTGCGGCAACTGGCGATGGAGCTCGCTCCGTACGGGGCCACCGCCAACTGCATCCGGGCCGGCGTCACCGACACCCCGGCGTTGCGCAAGATTCCCGGCAACGACCAGATGATGGAGTACGCCAAGCTGCGCAACCCCCACCACCGCCTGACGACGACCGAGGATGTCGCCCAGGCGATCGCGATCCTCTCCAACTCCGGCGCGGACTGGGTGACGGGCAACGTCATCGGTGCGGACGGTGGCGAAGACATCATGGGGTAAGTTCTGCATGCGCGTCAAAAAACTTGAGATCGTCGGGTTCAAGTCCTTCGCCCACAAGACGGTTATCCATTTCGAGCCCGGCGTCACCGCCATCGTCGGGCCCAACGGCAGCGGGAAGTGCGTCCACGGCGACTCCCGTGTCGTGCTTGCCGATGGGCGGGTCGTGGCGATCCGTGAGCTGGTGGAGGATGCGCTCAGGGATTGCGGTCGCCTTGAGGAATGGGAAGACGGGCAGGCGACGTACGACAACCCCCATAATCGGCACGTCCTCTCGCTCAATCCCACCTCCTTCAAGATCGAGTCCAAGCCCATTACGGCGTTCATCAAACGTACCGCCCCGGATCGGCTCTACCGGGTCACCACCAAGACCGGCCGTGAGTTGATTGCCACGGGCTACCATCCCCTCTTTACCCTCGAGCAGGGCCACCTCAAGACGCTCCCAGCCGACCAGTTACAGCCGGGATTTCGCATTGCGATTCCGCGGTGTCTTCCGGTCACCTCACCAGGAGATGGGCTCAACCTGGTGGAGACCCTCCAGCAATTTGAGCGAGCGGACAAGGTGTATCTCCCGTACTCGCCGTCGCTGGAAGCGTGGGTCGATGAGCTCCGGGCACGCCATGGAGGATTATCCGCCGTGGCGCGATTGGCAGAGGTTGAACGGACGCATGTCGCAACCGTCTATCAGCGGCAGGCGCTGAACGCCGAGACCGTCAGCCGGCTCAACGGATGGTCGAGGACGCCTCTCGGACCGTGCGTGGGCACCATCGAACCGTGCCTGAGTGGCACGCTCGCGTCACACAGGGATGGCCGCATCTCGGTGCCTCATGAGATGACGCCGGCTCTGGCGAGATTGCTTGGCTATTGCATCAGTGAGGGACGGAACACCGGCTCGAACCAAGTCTGGTTCGTGAACAGCGATCCCAAGCTGGTTGAAGATTTCTGCGACTGCGTCCGACAAGTATTCGGGCTGCAGGCCCGCGTCTTTTCCTACAAGCCGTCAGCGAAGGACGTGCTCGTGTTCTCCAGCACCCTCGGCCGGTACCTGGCGAAGGTCTTTCAGTTCGGCATCGATCAGGGCTCGGCCGACAAGCGGGTACCCGATCTCCTCTTCGGCGCCTCCGACCGCGTCGTGGCGGCGTTTTTGTCGGCGTTGTTCGAAGGAGACGGGCATCTGCATGTTCATCGCGAGACCGGAGGTGTGCGAACCACCGCCTATATTGAGTACACGACAGCCAGCCGCCACCTGGCAGAGGACGTCTGTCTCTTGCTATTGCGGTTTGGGGTGGTTGGGCGGGTTGTGAAAAAGCTGAAGGCCGCGACGAACACGACCACGCGCACCAAGCGTCCGTACTTCAGCGTCATGGTGTATGGATGTGATCAACTGAAGGCGCTGGCCGATCGGTTGGAGTTTCGAGGGAACAAGCGCACAGCCCTTGACCAGCTCAGAGCGCTGGAGCAGACTTCGAATCCCAATGACGATGTGGTCCCAGGAGCGACGACGCTGGTGCAGACCCTTGTCTCTCGGGCCGCCATTTCCGTGAAGCGAGTTCGGAGCGCCTACCCCACGCTGGCGGCCTACACCGAAGAGCGATGCACAGCAACCCGCCCGGGATTAGGACGCGTGCTGGAAGCGGTGGAGCGATTCGGTCGGTGGAACCATGAGGTCGCCGATCGCGTCGAGCACTTGCGCGCCCTGGCATGTTCCGACGTCTATTGGGATGAGATTGTGTCGATTGATGAAGTTCCACCGACGGACTGGGTCTATGACTTGGCGGTGGAAGGCCACCACAACTTCATCGCCAACGGCATGGTCGTCCACAACAGCAACATCGTCGATTCGATCCGGTGGGTCCTCGGCGAGCACAACCCGCGCGACGTCCGCGCCCCCCGCCTTGAAGACGTCATCTTCAACGGCACCGACCTCAAGGCCCCCCTCTCGATGGCCGAGGTGAGCCTCACCATCAGCAACGAGCAGGGGCTGCTGCCGATCTCCTTCATCGAAGTCACCATCACCCGCCGCGTCTACCGCTCCGGGGAGAGCGAGTACCTCATCAACCAGAGCCCGTGCCGGCTCAAGGACATCCAGGAGCTCTTCCGCGGCACGGGGCTGGGCGGGGGCACCTATGCGATCATCGAGCAAGGCCACATCGATCTGATCCTCTCCTCGAAGCCCGAGGAGCGGCGCGTCGTCTTCGAGGAGGCGAGCGGGGTGGCCAAGTACCTCGTGAAGAAGCAGGAGACGATCCGCCGGCTCGATGAGGTGGAAGAGCACCTCGTGCGCATCGCGGACATCATCGGCGAGGTGCGCCGGCAGGTGGGCGCCCTCGAGCGCGCCGCGAACAAGGCCCGACAGTACAAGAGCCAATGGGAGCAGCTCAAGCAGCTCGAGCTGCGGCTGGCCGTCGACGAATTGGATGCGGGAGCAAGCCGCACCCAGCAGCTGGAGCAGCAGCTGCAGGGGCTCAACGCGCAGCGCGAGACGCTGGAGGGCCAGAAGCAAACCCACATGGCGTTTCTGGAGGCGGGCAATGCCTCCGTGTCGGCCATTCAGCAGCGGCTGCACACGTTGCGCACACAGGTGATGGAGTGCTCCAGCCAGATCGACCAGCACGACAGCCAGTTCGCGTTGAAGACCCGCTGGATTGAAGAGCTCGCGCAGCAAGCGCAGCAGTGGGAGGTGGAGGCCGCCCAGCTGCGCGACCGCCTCGCGCAATGCGACGGGCAGCTCGCGCGCGTCAGCGGCGGCGAAGCGGAAGTCCAGACCCAGCTCACCGCGGTGCTTGAGCAGGCCGGCCGCCACGCGGCGAAACTGGAGCTGGTGGAGCGGACCTCGGCGGCCTCGAGCGCCTCGGTCACGGAAGCGAAAGCCCAGCTCTTCGAGGCGGCGGCCGAGGCAGCGCACCAGCGCAACCAGTTGACCGGGATGGCGTCGCGGCTGCAGACCACCGACGGGGCCCTCGCCCGCCTGGAGGAGCAGCGGATGCTGCGCCAATCGCGGGATGAAGAGCTGGCCCGCCGCCGGGCTGGCGTCCAGCAGGACCGGGATGCGCTCCAGGGCCAGGTGGATGAGGTGCAGCGCCGCCTGGGCGCGGTCCAGCAGACCCTCGACGCGGCAGGGATGCGGCGCCATGAGCTGACGGGACGGCTCCATCAGCTGCGCGACCAGGTCGCCGGTGAGCGCGCGCGAGTGGGGTTGCTGGAGGATCTCTGGCGCCGGTATGAAGGGTTTCCGGAGACGGTCAAGGCGCTCATGGAGCGCTCGGTCGATGGGCTCATCGGCCCGCTCGTCGATCTCATTCAGGCCAGGCCCGGCTACGAGGACGTGGTGGAAGCCGCGCTGGGCCCGCTCGCCGAGGCGGTCGTGGTGCGGGACCGCCGCACGCTCTCACGCTGCCGCGAGCTCCTCGGCACGGAGCAGCTGGAGGGCTGCCGCTTCCTGGTGCTCTCCGATTGTCCCGCGGCCCCCGCGATGCAGGCCTCGACGGTGACGGAGGGGGTGTCCGGCGCCGTCAAGGAATACGTGCGCGCCGAGCCGCAGTTCCAGCCGCTGGTGGACTGGCTGCTGAACGACTCGTGGATCATCGATGACATCGAACGGCTCTTCGGGCAAGGCGGGGCACCGGAGAGCCGCGTGGTCAGCGCGAAGGGCGACCGGTGGGACCGCCGCTCGTGGCGCTTTCACGGGGCGCGTCCGATGGCGCACAGCCGGCTCGGCCGTAAGCAGCGGTGGGAGCAGGCGCAGACCGGTTTGCAGGCGCTGCAGGGGGAGTTCGGACGGCTGGAGGCGCGGGCCGTGCAGGCGGAGCAGGAGTGGCAGTCGCGGCTCGGCGAGCAGGAGTCGGCGAAGGGGCAGCTCGCCCACCTGGCCCCCACCCTGCAACAACGTGACTCGCAGCTGAGCCAGTTGGCGCATGAAGCGCGCCGGGCGGAGGATGAGCGCTCCGCGCGTGAGCTGGAAACCCAGGAGCTGACCGCGCAGCGCGAGGAGCTCCAGGCGACTCTGACGGCGAGCCAGCGTGCCGTCGAGGACGCCCAGACGCGCCAGCACATGCTGGAGCGCGCGCTGAGCGATGCGCAGACCGCGCGGGAGACCTCGGAGCAGCAGCGCCAGCAGCTGCTCATCGCCAAGGCGCAGGTGGATGCCTCGCAGCAGTCGTTGTCGGAGCGGCTGCAGGCGCTGCAATCCCGCGCGCAGGAGCTGGGGGCCGACCGTGCGCAGGTGCTTCAGCAGATCGAGGCGCGCGAGCGCTCGCGCACCGAGGCGATCCAGCGCTCGAGCGACTTGACCCGGCAGCTAGAGGGCCACCAGCAGGGCAGCCAGCAGCTGCAGGAGGAGCGCACCCGCCTGGAGGTTGAGGCGCAGCAGGTGAGCCAGATGCTGCGTGAGGAGGAAACGAAGCGCGACCAGGTGGTCCCGCACCTGCTGGCCGTCGAGCAGCAGCTCTCGGAGCTCATGCGGCAGATCCAGGAGCGGAGCCAGCAGCTCTCCGAGCGGTCGTTCCGCCGGTCGCACCTGGTGCAGCGGATGCGGGAGCTCTACCAGATCGACGAGGCCATGATCCAAACCGAGCAGCAGGCCAACCCGCCGCCGCTCGATGAGGCGCAGCGGACATCCATGACCGAGCAGGTGCAAAAGCTCCGTGCCAAGCTCGAGGGGATCGGGCCGGTGAGCCTCGGCTCGGTGGAGGAGTACGACGAGCTGAAGCGGCGGCTGGAGTTCCTCCAGATGCAGCAGCAGGACCTCATCCAGGCGCGCGACGACCTGAAGGCCTCGATCACTCAGATCAACCGGGCGGCGCGCTCGCAGTTTCGCGAGACGTTCGAGCGCATCCGCCAGGAGTTCCAGCACTACTACGGCCGCCTCTTCAACGGCGGCGAGGCGAACCTGCTGCTGATGGATGAGGAGGACGTGCTGGAGTGCGGCATCGACATCGTGGCCCGCCCGCCGGGCAAGCGGCTGCAGAGCATCAGCCTCCTCTCCGGAGGCGAGCGGGCACTCACGGCGGTCGCACTCCTGTTCGCCCTCTTCAAAGTGCGCCCCTCCCCCTTCTGCATCCTAGATGAGATCGATGCGCCGCTCGACGAGCCCAACGTGGACCGCTTCACCCGAGTGCTCGAGGAGTTCCTGGCGCTGTCTCAGTTCATCCTCATCACGCACAACAAGAAGACGATCACCAAGGCCGACTCGCTCTACGGCGTGACCATGGAGGAGCCGGGGATCTCCAAGATCCTCTCCGCCAAGCTCACCAAGGCCGAACCCGCCGCCCCAGCCC
>JACQRE010000032.1 GCA_016206585.1 Candidatus Omnitrophota bacterium
ATCACCTTGTGGTCGGTCGAGAAGATGTAGGTCCGGAAGAATCCGTGTGGGGCCTCGTGTGCCGTGCTCATCTCAACCAACCTCATCCTGCTGATCAGAATCACCAAACATCAAAATCCAAGATCCAAATAAACACCAATCACCAATGTCCCAATCATCAAACACCTGTTTGGTGATTTGGTGATTGGTCCATTGGTGATTATTTGGTGTTTGGCATTTGGTCATTGGTGATTGCCGTTACGATGCCTGCTCCGCCAGCTGCTCACTCAACCAGGTGGTGAGCGCCTCCGGGGATTCGATGACCAGAAACCCGCGCATGCGGTAGTGGCCCAAGCCGCACAGCTCCGCGCAGGCGATCTCATAGTGTCCCGTCTTGGTCGCGTTGACCCACAGGCGCGTCGTGATCCCCGGCACCGCGTCCTGCTTCACCCGGAACTGCGGGACGAAGAAGCTGTGGATGACGTCCTTGGACTTCAGATGCAGCAGCACCGTCCGGCCGACGGGCAGGTGCATCTGGTTGATCGTCGTGATGTCATCCGCGGTGTTCAGCGCCCCATCCGCGCCCGCGTAGCGGACGTTCCACGCGAACTGCTCCCCCGTCACCTCCACCTCCAGATCGGGCGGCGGCGGGGTGCCCCGCACGTGCGACCAGACCCGCTGGCTCTTGAAGGTGAGCCACACCATGATGAGCGCCGGGATGACCGTCCAGATGATCTCGGCGAGCTGGTTGCCGTGCGTGTAGGCCGCGGAACGGCCGGGCCGGCGGCGGTAGCGGAGAATGAAGAGCAGCAGCGTCGCCTGCACGAGGACGAACACGACGCCCGTGATCACCAGCACGATGTAGAAGAGCCGGTCGATCGCCGGTGCCGTCGTCGTGACCGCCTCCGGCAGCCAGATCCGAACGCCCGATGATCCGAACGCCCACGCGTTCACCGGTGCTGCCAGCACGCACAGCGTCGCACCCACCGCCCTGCGCAATGCGGAATGCGGCGTACCCGCGGTCGCTTCACGCAAGCCGCGACTCCGCATTCCGAGCTCCGAGCTCCGAACTGCGTAATACTCACAGAAATTACTGGGCTGTGAAGGTAAACTCGAGCGACGTCGTCTCGCCGTCGCCGACGCTGATCGTCTGCGTCTTCGTGCCGTACTGCTCATGCCACGCCTCGATCACGTAGGTGCCCGCCGGCAGCCCCGCGATCGTGAAGGCGCCGTCCGCCCCGGAGACGCCGAAGAATGGATGCTCCACCACGCCGGCGAAGGCCCGCATCCAGGGGTGCACGTTGCACTTGAACGTGACGCCGATCTCCGGCTTGGTGAACTTCTTGGTCGTCTTCATGCCTTTCACCGGCTGGGCGATGTTGAAGGGGGGGTTGACACCCGGCTTCGCGTTGATGTTGTGGAGGGTCCCATCGCTGTTGACGATCTCGAAGGGCTGATTCACCTGGATGCCCAACACGCGCGGCGTGTACCAGCAGCCCTGCTGGTTGAGGACCACCGGCTGCGTCGGGACCGGAAACGGCCCCTTCGCCCCTTCTTTGACGTACACGAACACGTGCTTGAGCCCGCCGTTGGCGTCCGCCACGACATCCTCGGTATAGACCGGGCTCGCGTGCTGCTGCTGGCAGACCGGGTCGGCGTCCATCTTCACCTTCTCGGCGGCGGGAGCGGTCCCGTTCAGGCGGACCGTGCCCTGAATGGACGCCGAGCCCGTCGCCGCAGGCTGGCCCGCCGAGGCCTGAGCCGCCTGGGCAGGCGCGCTGGAGGCCGCCTGGCCTTCCGTCGTCGCCGAGGCATCCTGGGGCTTGCTGCTGCCGCAACCGATTGCCACGAGGATGGCGATGAGCGCGGGAGCGATCCGTGAGCAACGCGTCATTGGGGCTCCTCCTTGAGTCGTGTGCCTGCTGTGCCGTGTTCAATGGCCGCCCGACGGCCGTGTTGGATCGCGCAGCGAGAGCTCTACCCACGGGGATACCGCGCGCGCGTCGGCGTTGCCGCCGTCCCACACCGCGAAGGCGATCGATGTGAACGCCCCGGCCGTGATGGCGGCAGCTCCCTCGGGAGCCTGCGGCTGCAACGGGCGCTGCAGTAACACCTGCCACCGACCGTCGTCATAGGACGACGCCGCGGTCCGCGTGGCCGGCCATCGCGGCGCGGATCGCACCCCGTCAAATTCAGCCGCCAGCGTTTCACCCGAGACACCCGCCGCCGACCAGTAGCACAGATCGAGCCTGGGCGCACCGGCGTACGGCCAGGCCTGCAGCGTCACCACGTCGCCCTGGGTGTCCGCCGGCTTCAACACCAACGCCAACGCGTCCGGCGCGGGACTCTCCGCCGCTTCTTGCGTCGGATCATCCCACGTCAGGCGGAACGCGATCGTGTCCTCATTATACACCGCCTGCATCCGGATCGCCCGCACCGTCGGCGGATGCGCCCACTCGCCGGCCGGTTGGACGACGTTGCGCAGCCGCAGGTCGGTGCGCTCGGCCTGACCCCAGCGCGGATCGTCCAGCGACGCCGGCAGGGATCCGGACACGCGCAGCGGGTGCGCGATCATGTGCCAGGCAGGGGGCTCCTGCAGCGAGGCCACGTAATAGGCCAGGTGCCAGATGTCCTCGCCCGACACCGCCTCGGCGTACGAGGGCATGCCGGCCCCGTCGATGCCGGTGATCAGGCGCAGGGCGATGTCGCGCGGCGCCGCACCGCCGCGGAACGTCCAGCCCTGGGTGAAGTCCGCCGGGCGGATGGGCATCCCCCAATCGTCGACCAGGCCGGCGGCCGACATGCCGTTCGCGCGGCCGGATGCTCCGTGGCAGGCCGCACAGCCCAGCTGCTGGTAGACCGCCTGGCCCTTCTCCAGATCGGCGCGCTTCGCGCCGGGATCCGGCGGCATCGTCACCGGCGAAGGAGGTGTGTGCTCGAAGACCGGCGAGAGGCTCTTGAGGTAATCCACCAGCCGCCAGCGGGTCGCCTCATCAAGCTGTTGCCAGTCCGGCATGTTGGTGCCCGGCAGCCCGCGGTGGATCGTCTGGAAGAGGTCCTCGTCGGTGGGCGGCGTGCCGCTGGCGGTGCTGCGGAACTTGTAGACGCCCAGCGTCAGATCGCGGGGTCTTGGGTAAAAGCGCTTGGCATCGACGCCATCCCCTTTCCCGGCCGCCCCGTGACAGCGCGCGCAGGAGCGGCCGTAGGCCGCCTGGCCCGCCTTGGGATCGGGGGCTGGCCGCTCGGACGCGGCGAGGGCCCCTCCCCCAGCCAGCCAGAGGATGGCGGCAAGTCCCCACACCACACGCGGATTCGAAGCGTTTGGTGTGGGGACAAGTAACACAAGGCCTGTCCGTGTTGTCGGTTGAGAAGCGAACGGCATGCCAGGGATCCGGAGGCTGTACGATCAGGTCATTCTAGCGAAGCGGGGGAAGTTCGTCAACGCGCGGAGGACTTCTTCTTGGGGGCGGCGGCGCGCCGGGATCGGTTGAGCTGCTTGAGCACCTTGGGCAGAAACGCGAGGGCGGCGAGCTCCCGCTTGACGGTCTTGAGCTCGCGGGCCGGAAAGCCCCAGACCGTCCGGCCGGCCGGGATGTTCCCGATGACGACGGCGGCGGCTCCGAGGCGGGCGTCGTCGCCGATCGCGGTGTGATCGACGACGCCGGCTTTGCCGCCCATAATGACCCGGTCGCCGACCGTGACGCTGCCGGCCAGGCCCGCCTGCCCCGACATGAGGACGTGCTCGCCGATCACGTCGTTGTGGGCGATCTGCACGAGGTTGTCGACCTTGGTGCCGCGCTTGATGAGGGTCGACCCCAGGGTCGCGCGGTCCACGCAGACGTTCGCCCCGAGCTCCACGTCGTCCTCGATGATGACGTTGCCCAGCTGCGGGATCTTGAGGTGCCGGCCCTCCGTCCACACGTAGCCGAACCCGTCCGCCCCGATGACGGTCCCGCCGTGGATGATGACCCGGTGGCCGATGCGGCTGCCGTGCCGGATGACCACGTTGGGACCGATGGTGCACCGCTCGCCGATGACGACCCCCTCGCCGATGTGCACTCCCGATTCGATGAGCGTGCCAGCGCCGATCCGCGCGCGGGGCCGGATCACCGCGCACTCGCGGATCGTCACGCCCTCCCCGAGCTCGGCATCCGGGGCCACGACGGCATCCCGGTGGATGCCCGCCGGGGGTTTCGCGGCCTCCTGCGCGGCCTGGAACAGATACATGACCTTGACGAACGCCAGCCGCGGGTGGTCGACCCGCAGGAGCGTGTGCCCTTCGATGTCCGGAAAGCTCTTGGACACGATCACCGCACCCGCGCGGGTCCGGCGGACCAGGGGCGCGTACTTGTCGAACTCGGCGAAGGTCAGCTCGCCGGGGCCCGCCAGCTCGAGCGCATTCACACCGGTGATGAGCGTCTGCGGATCGCCGGGGGATCGCGCGCCGATGTGCGCTTCGATGGCGCCCAAGGTCAGCGCGGGGGCGGGCGGCGCAAGCGAGTCAGGGCTGGACATGATGCGTGGTGCGGTGATCGGAATCGAGGAAGCCGGCGCCTGACGTCAGGCCCCGACGATCTTCTTGATGTACGCAATGATGTCTTGGAGGCTGGTCAACTTGGAGAGGAGCGGCCGGCCGCCGAGCGTGGTGCGCTTCGCGGCCACTTCCTCTTTGGTCACCGCCGCCGTCAGGAAGACGACGGGGATCTTCGACGTGCTGGGCTCCTCCTCGAGCTGCGTGGCCACATCGCCGCCGTCCATGTCCGGCATCATCACATCGAGGAGGATCAGGTCCGGCTTGAACGCCTTGGCGGTGCCCAGGCCGTGGGACCCGGCGTTCTCCACGCAGACCTCATAGGCGCCGGTCTTCTCCAGGTAGAGCTTGAGCGGTGTGGTGATGTCGTCCGAGTCGTCAATGATCAGGATCCGCTTCTTCGCCATGGGCCGGTTGAGACTATTATACGCAAATCCCTGGTGAGGTCTAGGCCGAAGCTGGCGGCGGAAGCGTTTGCGCCAGCCAGCTGTTGATCAGGCTGACGAAGCGGTCCGGGTCATCGCGGAAGAGCGCTTCGGCGTGGCTGCCGCCCTCGAGGATCTCGAGCCGCTTGGGCTCTGACGCGGCGGCGTAGAGACGCCGGCTGTGGTCGACGCCCACGATCACGTCGCGGGTGCCGTGGATGAAGAGCAGCGGGATCGGGGCGAGCTGCGACACGTGGTCCACCGCGCGCTCTTTCGACAGCAAGAGGTTCCCCGGCCGGCAACCGGCTCCCCGCTCCCACCCTTGGAGCCCTGTGCGGATCGCCTCCGGAGTCCAGAACTGAAACTCGATCGCCTCAAAGGTACTCGGCGCACTGACCGCAATGAGGCCGTGCACCTGCGCCGGGGAGTGGCTCAGCGTATTGATGGCGATGGCTCCACCCATCGAGAACCCGATCACGGCCAGACGGGCGTACCGCGCTCTCGCCCACCCCAGCACCGCGTCCAGATCCGCAGGCTCCTGCGCGGAGAAGGTATACCGCCCGCCCGACCGGCCATGCCCGCGGAAGTCCATCGCGATCACATCGCAGGACTCCGCCAGGGCTTGGCTCAGATGCTGAAACGTCGGCGTGTCCTTGCTCTGGAAAAATCCAGGGCACACGATGACCGCCGCCTGCCGACCGCCACCGTAGCGCCGGAACGCGATGCGGACGCCATCGCGAGTCGTCACCGAATGGCCCGGATCGCTCATGACCACCGCGCGTCAGCGAAACAGGACATCCTTGCCATTGAGGCGCAGCGACTTGATCACCGCCCGGCCAGAGCGATCCACCGCCGCCACCACCTGGAGCGCACCTCCCCGAGCGGTCTCCAGAGGGCGCCCGCGTCCTTCAGGAACGAAGAAACTCTCAATCCCGTACTCCACCTGGACCTGCCGTGTATAGGCGGACCGGATCCGTCCCCGCAGGACCATGGAGGCGCTCGCTGGACGCCTCGCATAGACGCGGCGCGGAACGGTTCGACCGGCTTCCGTCACCAACTCGACGTAGACCAGCTGGCCGCGCTGGGGGACCGGCAGATCATTGGGTACGCTGGAGAGGTCCAACGTGCTCATCGGATAGCTCAGCACCACGTAGTCGCCGCGAAACAGGTCCCGCGGGTCCACCGGCACGGTGTCGAGGACCAGCTCCTGGCCCGTCCGGAGCGCGACTTCGTGGTTCGCGACGATCCCTCCCATCAAGGCGAGCCAGAGCATTCCGGTCAACGCGACGCCGGTTCTCATTGGGGCCTCCCGTGGTGGGCGAAGCGCACCTGCAGCGTCCGCCGTTGCCGTTCCAGGGCGATGCCTCCGAGCACGAGTAAGGCGCCGCCGATCATGAAGAAGAGCGACCGCGGCAGCAGTTCCCAGAAGAAATCGCAGTAGCGGACCAGGACGAGCAACCCTAAGGCGGACATCCCGAAGTTCACCAGCCAGAGGTCCTCCCGGCGATAGCCCACGGCGATGAACGCCAGGATGCAACCGGCCATGGCCAAGTTGAACAGCACGGGATAGACGTTCGTGTGCGGCAGCGGCATGAGGAAGTACAGGAGTGTTAGCGCCGTCAGCCCGAGGCTGATCCGGGTTTCCAGGGTGATGGTCTCGGAGCGCGACGGGTTCTTCAGGCCATTCACTGCCGCCCCGGCGGCCGCGGCCGCGCCGATCAACACGATCCCCAACGTAATTTGCGGGCTGAAGTACGGCGCGGCGTGGCCGAACCACTCCTTTCCGCTGATGAACTCGAAGGTCAAGAGGAACAGGCTGGCCATCATGACCTTCAAGGCGCCGATCCGGTAGACCCGCGCGATCGGTCCCAACCCTTCGATGGTATAATGCAGCCCGCCCACCTCAAAGGTGAGCACGCCAGCCAGGAGATAGAGAACCGGAAACGCCGGAAACTCGTGCCAGTCGAACATCATCCCTCTGAAGACGAACAACCCGAACCACACGAACCCAAGAACGAGGCTCAGGCCGGCGATCGCCGTGGAGCGAAGCAGGTAGATGAGCGGCAGCACTCCGGCCAGCCACAGGAGAACCAGCACGTGGCTGTTCGCTTGGACATGGTACATCTGGGCAAAGAAGAAGATCGTGGCTCCCAGCAGCAGCGTGCCCAAGAACACCAGCGCTGTGCCGACCCGAGGCAGCGTCTTGGTTTCATAGCCGATCCAGTAGCCCGCCGCGGTCACCGCGAACGTGCTGCCCGCCAGGATCAGCGACTTCGTCCAGTGGCTGAACCCCTGCCAGTTCGCCGACACGAACAGGATCGCCCCGATGCCCAACAACAGGGCCCCGATCGTGGAGACGGTCATGATGAGCTTATCCGAGGCGCGGTCTTTGCGGCGCGCACTCAGGTCCGCCAGCATCCGCTCGGCCTGCGCCTGCGTGATGATGCCGGCCGAGCGCCAGGCATCGATATCCTGATCGCGGAGCATCTCACCTCCCTTTGTTGGGCACGTCTTGGTGCCGCCACATCACGATAGCACGATTGACCGGCGCATGGTGGTTCATACGCGTGGGGCCTCCGCGGCCGGCTCCAGGCTCGGATTCGACGTGAGCGACAGCAGCGCCGAGAGCGGCAGCACGATGAACGCGGAGAGTGCCACCTCGCACCATTTCCATCGCCACAGGAGCAGCGGGGCGGCGTGCGTCTCATGCGCCCACGTCATCGCCCGGCGGATATTCCACCGGACATCCTCCAGCACCGGGCGGAGGATGGCCGGGGGAATGAACGCATCGCCGGATCTCCCGTAGGTGACGGCGGGAGCGAAGACGAGCGTGACGCGGCCAGGCCGCGGGACGCGGGCATCCGCCGGATAGGCGTCTTCGCTGCCCGCGACGCCGAACGGCACGACGGGCGCGCCGGTTTTCAGCGCGAGCAACCCCACCCCGCGCCGCACCACGCGCATCGCGCCGCGATCCGACGTCGTCCCCTCCGGGAAGATCCCGATGGCCTCCCCCCGTTGCAGCGCCTCGACGGCGGCGCGGAGCGCGTCGCCGTTGCGGGTGTTCGTCCGATAGACCGGGATGCAGCCCATGCCCTCGAAGATCCACCGAAGGAGCGGATGGTTAAACAGCTCCTCCGCGACGAGAAACCTGACGGGTCTCGGCGAGAGGATGAGGAGCAGAATGCCATCCAGCACGCTGGGATGGTTCCCGGCGAGGATGACCCCGCCCCGCCCCGGAATCTCCTCAAGCCCGTGCACGCGCAGCCGGAAAAATCCGAACCCCAGCTGGCGCAGGGTCCACCGCACTCCGCGGTAGCGCTGGCCGCCGGACGTCGTCTGATCCCTCATCGCGCACCTCCGTGGTTGCTTGTGATGGGCCTCAAATAGTTCATATACGAAGTATTTGGCGAACAGATACGGCTCAGGCGCATTGCGTCCGAAGTTTCCCCATCATGGTCACGAGCCGCTCGGCCTCGTCCTCGCTGAGCACCTGGCACAGCGCGGTAATCGCCTCGACGTGGTGGGGCCAGACCGCCTCCAGCAGCTTGCTCCCCTGCGGCGTGATGCGCAGCAGCTTCTTGCGCCGGTCGCGTCCCGCCGGCGTGCGGCGCGCCAGCCCGCGGCGCTCCAGCCGGTCGATGAGCCCGGTCATGTCCGAGGCCGAGACCACCAGCCGTTCCCCGATGGTGCGCTGCGTCATCTCGTCCGGGTCCACGCCGTGCTTGAGCAGCATCAGCAGATTGAAGCTTGAGGGGGTCAGCCCATGGCGGGCATAGAGGTGGGCCAGGCGGCGCATCAGCAGGTTGTAGGTGCGCGCCACGCTGTACGCCACCGCCCCGCCGAGCCACGCCCGGTTGGGGGAGAACCCCATCTCCTGGAAGATCGTCTGCCGTGCTGCCGTAGGTTTCATAATGAATAGTTTATATAC
>JACQRE010000033.1 GCA_016206585.1 Candidatus Omnitrophota bacterium
ACGAAGAAGTGCATGGAGCTCTATGAAGAAGAAGCGAAGAAGCAGCAGGCTTCGCTGACCGAGTTCGCGCCGAAGGAGAAGGTGTTCAACTATTGGGCGCTGAACGACGTGGCGACCTCCCATTTCATCTATGGCGAGTCGCTGATGGCCCAGCAGCGCTATCAGGAGGCCAAGAAAATCTTCGACAAGATCGTGAACGAGTTCAGCTTCGCGCAGTGCTGGGACCCCAAGGGCTGGTTCTGGAAGGTGGCGGTCGCTTCCCGCGGACGCCTCAACAAGATCCTCGCCGAGTCAGGAATTTGATGATCTGATCCCCGGACTGAGCCCCGTCGCGACACGCACGCCGGTGTGGCGGCGGGGCTTCGTGCCACCCCGCACACCCGCGTCCCTCATGATGCAGCAGCGTCTTCGTGTCGTATGCCGCGCGCTGGTCCTCTCCGCGCTCAGCCTGGGGCTGCCGGCCGCCGGCTCCGCCTCAGGGGTGGCGGAGCGGCTGCGCAAACCGGCTGCGGTCCAGCCGGCCTCCGGCGAGGAAGATTTCGCGGCCGGGGCGGGCCACGTCCAGGTGCGCGGCGAATGGTTTTACGTCGACGGCGAGCCGTTCCTGGTCAAGGGAATCGGCTACTCGCCGTACCGGCCCGGCCAGGTGCCATGGCGCGATCAGGTCGAGCTCTCCGTCATGGAGCGCGACTTCCAGCGCATCGCCGAGGCGGGCTTCAACACGCTCCGCACGTGGTCGCCGCTGCGTCCCGAAGCGGTCGATCTGGCCGGCCGCTACGGCCTCATGGTGTTGCAGGGCATCTGGGTGGAGCGCAGCGGCAACTACACCTCGCAGGAATTCCGCGAGGCGATGCTCCAGATCGTCCGGCGCGAGGTCGGGCGGGTCAAGGGCCGCAACAACGTGCTCGCCTTTCTCGTCGGCAACGAGATTCTGCCCGAGGTGGTGTTCCAGACCGGGATCCCCGCCGTCGAGTCGCTGCTCCAGCAGGCCGCCGAGGTGGTGAAGGCGGAAGACCCCGGCCGGCTCGTCTCCTACGCGAACTGGCCCTCGCTCTCCTTCCTCAACACCTCGATCTGGGACTTCGTCGGATTCAACCTGTACCCGTACGAACCCTCCAGCGTCTCGCACGCCTTCGGGTTCCGGGGGTACGTCGAGCACCTCCGGCAGGCGGCCGCGCGCGGCAAGCCGCTGGTCATCACGGAAACCGGGCTCTCCGTCTCCCCGAATAGCTTCACGTCCAAAGCCGGCTACGGCGGGCTGAGCCCAGCGATTCAGCGCGAGCAGCTCCTGCAGCTCTGGGACGACGTCTTCCAGGCCGGCGCGCAGGGCGGGGTCATCTTCGAATGGAACGACGAGTGGTGGAAGAACGCCGAGTCGACGGGCGACGAGGCCACGCACGACGACGCGGATCCGGAGGAATGGTTCGGGCTGCTGGAGTTTTCCCCCCAGGATCAGCGCGAGGGCCGGCCGAGGGTCGCGTACGAGGCGCTCAAGGCGTATAACCAGGCGATTCTCCTCAGTCCGGTGAGCCACGAGTGGTACGAGGCGCGCCTGCCCGTGACGGTCTACGCGACCGGCCGGGTGGCCAGGATTCGCGCGCGCGTCAACCGCGACAAGTGGCTCGAGGTGGTGCGGCTCAGCCCCCACTGGTGGAAAGCGCTGCTGGCGCTGCCCTCCTCGGCCGGATCCGGCGAGCACCGCCTCACGGTGGAGGCGTTCGATGCGAAGCGCCGCCTGCTGACCCGCATCGAGCGAACGGTCACCATCGGGCCGCCGCAGCCGCCCGTGCGCCTGACCCTCACCACCGACCGCAGCGCCTATGAGGCCAGCGAGGCGCTGGAGCCGGTGCGCTACACCATTGCCGTGACGGACACGCAGGGCCGCCCGATTCCGAGCTGGCCGGTGGACTGGTCGGTCGCCGAGCCGCAGACGAAGGTCGATCTCACCCTGACGAAAGCCACGGACGCCGAGGGCCGCATCACCGGCACCTACCTCGTCCACGAGCCGGGCATCGTGCTGCTCTCCGCGGCGACCCGCGCCGACGGCGAGGACACGCCGCGCCGCGTCGGGGCGGAGACCTTCATCCTGGTGCGGCAGCTGCCGAGCCTTGCCCACCAGCCCTCGCCCTGGGAGCGGGACCTGCCCCCCGACGTCCACAAGGCGCTGCGCCATGCCCAGCCGGCCTTTCAGCTCTCGGATCCCGGCAGCGAGCGGGTGATCGCGTATGAGCGCTACGGCAAGTTCCTGGACGCGGGCACGCCGCGCTACCGCTACGACGTGCGGGACTGGGAGGGGTTGGCCGCCGCGGCGGGCGAAGGGGTCTATCCCAACGAGGGCGGCGTCCTGCGCGACCCGGCCTACAAGGCGGCCAAGAAATCGGGCAGGCTGGAGGGCTCGCACTGGGACTTCACGTGGCACGACGACATCCAGCTCGGCTTCTTCAAGTGGGCGCAGGCGGAGGAGGAGGTTGGCGTGAAGCAGTTCTACACAGCACTCCTGCTCGAGCGGGCCGGCCAGCTCGCCCAGGCGGCCAAGGCCTACCACGCGGTGCTCGTGCACTTCCCGACGTCGATCGGATGGACCGGCTTCGACCCGCCCACGCCGTACTACGTGGGCAAGACCGCCCGGGACAAGCTGGAAGCGCTCCTGCGGCTCCATCCGGAGCTGGGCCTGCGTCTCGAAGACGCGCAGGTCCTGGTCGAGGACGGCTTCGACAACGACGTCGACAACGACCGCATCAGCATCGATCCCGGCCGGCTGGTGCGCGTCGCCCCGGAGGCGGTGAATCCCCCCTCGGTGGACGTGACTGCGCTTAAGGTCACACGGCAGCTGGGGAAGGGCACGGTCCGGCTCGTCCAATACGAGAACGGCCATTGGCGGCTGCTGGTCCATGGGACGCCATGGATCGTGCAGGGCATGGCCTACATGCCCAGCGCCGTCGGCGAGACGCCCGATGAAGGCAGCCTGCGCGATTGGATGACCGCCGACCGCAACGCCAACAAGCGGCAGGACGTCTTCGAGAGTTTCGTCGATGCGAACCGCAACAACCGGCAGGACGCCGGCGAGCCGGCCGTGGGCGACTTCGTCATGCTCCGGGACATGGGCGTCAACACCCTGCGGCTGTTCCACACCAACCACGACCCCAAGACCGCCAAGCCGCTCCTGCGCCGGCTCCACCAGGACCACGGCTTCATGGTGATGATGGGCGACTTCGTCGGGATGTATACGATCGGCTCCGGGGCGTCGTGGGAAGAGGGAACCAACTACCTCGACAAGGTCCAACGCAAGCGGATGTCCGAGAGCGTCAAGCGCATGGTCCGCGAGTACAAGGACGAGCCCTACCTCCTCATGTGGGTGCTCGGCAACGAGAACAACTATGGCGGCATGCACGGGATCGTCGGCGGGGTGGGCAACGCGGGCAAATACCCGGCGGAGTACTACCAGTTTATCAACGAGCTGACGAATTGGATTCACGCGGCCGATCCGAACCACCCGGTCGTCCTCGGCAACGGGGAGTGGATGTTCCTGGACGTCATTGCCAAGCAGGCGCCGGCCATCGACATCTTCGGCGCGAACGTCTACCGCGGTCCGCACGGATTCGGCCGCTCGCTCTTCGAGGCGGTGCGGCAGTACCTGGATCGCCCGGTCCTCATCACCGAGTACGGCTGCCCGGCGTATCAGCTCAAGAAGCCCCGCGAGACCGCGGAGCGCGACCAAGCCCTCTACCACTTTGGCAACTGGGTGGATCTGGCCGACAACATGGCCGGGCGCGGCACCGGCAACGTGATCGGCGCCGCCACCTTTGAGTGGTCGGATGAGTGGTGGAAAGCGGGGCAGCCGCCGCGGTTTTCGCCCAAGGCTCAGGAGACGCACGCCAACTGGCCCGGGCCGTTTCCCGGAGGCTTCATGTTCGAGGAGTGGCTCGGCCTCGTCAGCCAGGGCGACGGCAGGCTCAGTCCCTTCCTGCGCCAGCCGCGGACCGGGTATCGGCTCTACCAGCAGCTCTGGGGTTCCTCGAACACCGCTTCGCACTAAGTTCCTGCGCTGTCCGACGGCAATTTCACTTGACACGCCTGCCCATTTTTCCTATCATAAGAGGTGATCTATTAGGAATTTATAAAGACTAAGGAATCATCGGCGTCATCAGGTGAGCGAAAGGAGGAGCAAGATGAAACGCAGCATGGCCGTACGGCACGGCCTGGCCGTGCTGACCGCCGCGGGGCTCTTTGCCGCGCCGGTCATGGCGGTGGATATCCCGGGGCCCAGCGTGGCGGTGAGCGCTAACGTGTCGTCGACCTTGACCTTCTCGACGACGATCACGGAGCTGATCCCGGACGGATCGGGCGGCACGACGATCGGGCCCGTGGTCCAGACCATGGACTTCGGCTCGCTGGCCAGCAACGGGACGTTTGACCCGGACGGCCCCGGTGGCGTCGCACCGCAGCCACGGGCGCTGAACTCGCTCAGGGCGTACCAGGTGTTCTTCGGGATCAACGCGCAGCAGCGGCCCTTCTCGATCAAGCATACCGCGGGCCCGCTGCAGAGCGGCGGCAACACGATCCCGAACGGGGCCTTCATCGTGACGCCGCTCAGCGGCATCGGCGGCGATCCAACTCCGGGGGATGGCGGTGGATCGCTTCCCGCGAACATCACCCCCGGGACCCGGCAGAGCGCGGTGGGCACGAACATCGTGCTCTTCAGCAGCAGCGGCGGCCCTTCGGCCACGATGGCCGCGACCTACGGCGTCACGGACGATCCGAATCTGGGCGCGACGGCGGCGATTCCGCTGGACCAGCCGACGGGCAACTACGTGACCACGGTTGTGTTCACGGCGACGATCATTTGAGCACAGCGACACAGAAGTAAGGCACGACACCACAGCAACACAGAAGCAGGCACGACATCACAGAACCACAGAGAGCACCTCTCTGTGGTTCTGTGGTCTGTGACGAGGAGACGCATGCCTCACCGATTCCACATCCTCATGCTGCTGGGGTGCTGCCTGCTCTGGGCACCCCATGCCGCGGCGTTCACCGCCCGCATCAACAAACCCATCATCCAGGAAACGGTCGCACCCAGCCAGACGGCGAACGGGACGATTGAGGTGGAGAACGAAGGCGCCCAGCCGGTGCAGTTCACCGTCTACCTCCAGGACTGGGAGTATGTCGACGGCGGCTCAGGTGACAAGCTCTTCTCCACGCCCGGCTCGAGCCCATGGTCCGCATCGGGCTGGATCAGCTACTATCCCCAGCAGCTGGAGCTGCCGGCACACGGCAAGGGGGTGGTGGAGTACACCATCCGGGTGCCGTCCGGCACCCCGGGCGGCCGGTACGCCGTCCTGTTCTTCGAGTCCGCGTTGGGTCACAGCGTTCCGGACAAGGAGGGCGTGACCGTCCAGTACGCCGGACGGCTGGGTTCGCTCATCGAAGTGGAGGTGGCCGGCACGGTGGAGCGCACGGGTGAGTTGACCGCCATCACCCTCGGCCAGCCCGCGGAGGATCGGCCGCTCGAGGTGAGCTACACCTTCTTGAACACGGGGAACGTCGCGATCCGCCCCAAGGCCTACTTCAACATCACGGATGCCAGCGGCCGCTACTTCGGCCGCGGCGAGTTCCCCCCGGTGTACACGTTTCCGGGCCGCTCCGGCACCGCCAAGACGGAGTGGATCGGCAGCCTCCCGCCCGGCGACTACAGCGTCCTGCTCACCGTGGACTTGGGTCAGAGCCGGGTGCTGGTCGAGGAGCGTCCGCTGCACGTTCCGTCGTCTTGAGCCATGGGGTGCTGCCTCCGCCTCGCAGCCCTCGCGCTGCTCGTGGGTCTAAGCGTCTCAGCGCCGGCAGGGGCCCAACAACCTGCGAACCTGCCGCCCCTCCTCACGCTGCCGCCCGCCATCCTGTTGGGAGCCGGCCAGGAGGCGATCGACGTGCCGTATCAACAGACGATCCTGCTCCAGGCACCCGGCGTGACCCGCGTGCTGTCCGTGAATCCCGCCGTGGTCGAGGCGACGCTGACCGCACCCGGCCTCGTCGCCTTGCGCGCGGTCGCGTTCGGACAGACCTTCCTGCACCTGTGGGCCGGCTCGGAGCGCACGACGCGGGCCCTCCGCGTCGTCCAGCCCATTCCACCCCCCTCGCCGTTGGAGCAGCAGCGCCAGGTCGAGGCGGAGCGCGCCAAGCACCTGACGTTCGAGTACGCCAACCGGTTCCGGACCTTCCGGCGCGGGTCCTCGCTGGGCGACATCGACCTCAACACGACGACGCTGTTCGATCACACGCTGACCGGCCAGATGGACACGCCGCACGGGCATCTGGGCGGGCGCGTGGCCTTCCAGCGGGTCAACAGCGCGAGCGATCTGACGAGCTGGAGCGCTGGGATCACGGATGGCACGGCTGGACCACTCGCGCCCTTCGATCTGCTCGGCGGCGACAGCGGTGTCGGCTATTCCGATTTCACGCTGCCGCACGGGACGATCCGGGGCGTCCAGATCCGCTCGCGCGCGTTCGATCCCTACCGCGCCGAGACGTTCTACGGGCGGCGGCAGCTGGGGTTCGCGGCCGGGCTCTCTCCGTCGAGCGACGTGGCGGACGACGTCTTCCTCGCCGGCGGACGGCTGCAGGATGTGTCGCGCCCGTGGACCTGGCACCTCGCCTACGGTGCCGCATCAGGCAGCGACCGCGTGGACGTCCAAACGAACCAGGCCATGGAAGCGGGATCCTGGCTGTGGCCGAACGAGACCTTCGGGATCGGCGCGCAGGTGGGCCGCACGCAGGAGGATGCCTCCGCCTACCGCCTGATGTCCTCGCTGCGCGGCGGCGTCTGGAACCTCGACACGACCTACCGGAACTTCTCCCAGCGCTACGAGAATCTCCTCGGACGCTCCCCCGAGCAGGGTGAGCGCGGCGTGCTGATGATGTCGCGCTACGCGCCGCTGCGCACGCTGCGCCTGCGCCAGCGCCTCGACCTGTACCAGGACACGCTCTTCGCCAACCCGCAAGAGCCCGGAACGCTCAACCTGGACCTTGAGCTGGGCGCTGACGTGGACCTCACCCGCTCGACGCAATGGACGTCGAGCTACGGCCGCCAGCGACTCCTTGGCCGCCTCTTTCCGACAGACACCACGAGTCTTAGCACGCTGTTGCGCCAGCGCCTCGGCGCCTTCCCGCTCGTCGGGCAGGGAACCGCCTTCGGTCAGTATCTCTTCCGCGACCTACGCAGCGTCAACGTTCCCGCCTCGGATTTCGAGAGCCACACGATCCAGCTGGGGCTCGGAGCCCCGCTCGCACAGCATCTGTATTGGCAGGTGACCCAGCAGTGGACGTGGCTCCAGGAGACGTTCACGGGCGAGGACAGCGTGCCGCGGCAGACCGCGGCGGGACTCCAGTACTCACAGCACATGCACCGGCTGCCGCTGTTGCTGCGCGGCGGCTTCCACTTCTCCCGGGCGTCGAACGCCGAGTCGCCCAACAGCTTCCTCGCGGATGAGATCCGCTACCTGTGGGATGCGGGGCTGCGCTACGACCTCTCGCCGGCGACCCAGGTGTTCCTTGACGGCCGCCTGCAGCGGCGCGCCCCACAGGGAGCGGGGCGCGAATACGAGATCAATCTGGAGACGGGTGTGCGCCACCTCTTCGACACGGGCTTCAGCTGGCAGCCCAGCGCCTCGCTCTCCGGCATCGTGTTTCAGGATGCGGACGGCGACGGCCGGTGGCAGCCGGCGGAGCGGGGGCTGCCGCGCGTGACGGTGCGCGCCGGCGCGCTGCGCGAGGCGGTGACCGATCCGGGCGGGCGGTTCTACCTGGGCCGCGTGCGCGGGACGCAGGTGGGGGTGTCGGTGGATCTGGGGACCGTGCCGCAGGGGTGGGTGCCGACGCGGCCCACGACGGTTGAGGTGGATCTCGCCCATCCGCCGCCCTCGTTGCTGTTCGGGTTTGTCCCGCAGTCGGAGCTGCGCGTCCGCGTCTTCGTCGATGCGAACGGCAACGGCCGGTACGACGCGACCGACGTCCCGCTGGAGGCCATCGGGATCTCGCTGTCGGACGGGACGCTGGCTCGCACCGATCGCGCGGGGTGGGTCTTTTTCCGCGGGATCGCCCCCGGCGACTACACCGTGACGCTGGCCGTGCAGGATCTCGCCTTGGGCTACGCGCCGGTGACGCGGCCCAGCCTTGCTGGCTCCGTGCGCGAGGGGGACGCGGCGGTGGTCGACTTCCCAATTCTGGCCCAGCGCGCCATCAGCGGGCGGGTCTACGTCGACCGCAACCGCAACGCCGTCTGGGATCAGGAGCCGGGGATTGAGGGGGTGGCGGTGTGTCTCGATGGGGTGCGGCGCGCGACGACGCGCGAGGACGGCCGGTACCTCCTCAAGGATGTGGGGGCCGGCCGCCACCGGGTCGAGCTCAACTGCGGCGCGCTCACGCCCGGCTATCTGCCGCTCAACGCGACGGTCCAGACGGTGGAGCTCTCACCGATGGCGGCACAGCTCGAGCGGGTCGATTTCCGCTTGGGGGAGCAGGCGGCGCTGATGCAGGACATCACCGCCGACGTGCTGCGCGCGCGGCGGGAACGGGACGCGCTCGTCAATGAGATGATCCGTGCGCACGGAGGCCAGCCACCCTCAGGCACGGGACCCGAGGTTACGATCGAGGTGCTCGTGGAGGTGCAGAGGGAACGAGAATAGTGGCTTGTTCGTTGTTCAATGTTCATTGTTCGATGAGGGTTCGCCGAGACCGCATCGAGCATCGAACATTGAACTTCGAACATCAAACAATCTTACAAGCTGGTGACGGTGTAGACGATCTCCGTGCCGAACTCGCCGGCCGGCGTCTGCGGGGTGACGGTCAGGATGTAGTCCGCC
>JACQRE010000002.1 GCA_016206585.1 Candidatus Omnitrophota bacterium
CCTACGCCAACCCCCGCAAGGCGGGCATCATCGCCATCACCCTGGAGCAAGGCGATGAGCTCATCGAGGCGGAGATCACCGATGGGACGCGGGAGTTGCTGCTCATCACCCGGCAGGGCAAGGCGATCCGGTTCCCGGAGTAGCAGGCCCGCGAGGTGGGCCGCTCCGCCCGGGGAGTGCGCGGCATCCGGCTGGGGAAGGGCGACGAAGTCATTGCGATGGGGCTGGCCGAACCGAAGACCGAACTCCTGACGGTCACGACGCTGGGATTCGGGAAGCGGTCGCCGATCGAGGAGTACCGGATTCAAAGCCGCGGCGGCAAGGGGATCATCAACATCAAGGTGACGAAGAAGAACGGGGGGGTCGTCGGCGCCAAGACCGTGGCGGACCAGGACGAGTTGATGCTCCTCTCCCAGGAGGGGATGATGGTCCGCTGCCCGGTGAAGGATGTGCGCTCGACCGGCCGCGCGACGCAAGGGGTGCGGCTCATCAACATCAAAGGCAAGGACCGGCTCGCGTCCGTCGCGTGCGTGGTGCCCAAGGAGAAGGAGGAAGGGGAGGAGCCGCCGAAACCGGCGGATCCGGGGAATGGCGGGCTTGAGATCGCATCCTCGCCGAAGCCCAGCTCAGCCGAGACCGTCGAGCAGAAAGCCAAGCGGCTGTCTCAGGAGCCGGTGGCCGAAGCCGCCCCCGTCACCCGCAAGCCGGCCGCCACAGCGAAACCGGCGGCCAAGCCAAAGAGCGCTAAACCGGCTCAGCGGAAGAAACGCTAGCGTCGCTGCGTCCCCATCGTCTAATGGTTAGGACAACAGCCTTTCGAGCTGACAATGGGGGTTCGATTCCCCCTGGGGACACTCTTTGAAAGACCACAGCAGTGGATGAGTTTTGGTTGGCTGGCGGCAAGCTGGTGACGCCGCGCGGAATCGTCGATGGCGCGGTGCGAGTGGCCCGTGGCCGCATTGCCGCGATCCGTCCCGGCGCCCCGCAGGGGGCGCGGGCGATCGGTGTGCGCGGCGGCTACGTGTCGCCGGGGTTCATCGACCTGCACGTCTGGGGCGATCCACAGGTCATCTCCCGCGAGGCCGCCAAGCATGGGACGACGGCGTTTCTTGCCGCGGTGGGTCCCGAGCCGCTGCCGGCGCTGCGCCGCCAGCTGGCCGCGCTGCGGCACGCCGAGGGGTTCGAGGGCGCGCAATGCCTCGGGGCGCACCTGGAGGGGCCGTTCGTCAATCCCCGGCGCAGCGGCGCGCTCCCGAGGCGGTGGATGCGGCGGCCGTCGGTCGCCGGGCTGCACAGCCTGGTGCGCGAGGGGCCGGTGCGGCTGATCACGATCGCCCCGGAGCTCCACGGAGCGCGCGAGATGATCCAGTGGTGCCGCAGGCGCCGGATCGTCGTGTCGCTGGGCCACAGCGAGGCCTACGCCCCCGAAGCGCTCGGCGCGGTGGAGGCGGGTGCCGCGGCGGTGACGCACGTGTTTAACGGCATGCGGCCGTTTCACCACCGCAAGCCGTCGCTGCTCAGCGTGGCGTTGACCGATCCACGGCTCACCACGATGGTGATCCTCGACGGCGTGCACGTCGGCGCCTACGCGTTCCGGTTGCTGCTGCGCGCGAAGGGCCCTGAGCGGATCGCGCTGGTCACCGACTCGATCCGCCACCAGGGGTGGAACGTCGTCCGGCGGCACGGCGCCTACTACACGCGGCAGGACGTCCTGGCGGGCAGCAGCCTGACGATGCTCCGCGCGGTACGCAACGCCGTCTTCTCGGGGGGCGCCTCGCTGTCCGACGCCGTGCGGATGGCTTCCGCCACCCCGGCGCGGCTGCTTGGGGCGGACCACCTGCGCGGCGCGCTGGCCGTCGGCCGTCGGGCCGATCTGGCGGTGTTCGATCGGCGGTTCCGTGCGCGGCTGACGATCGTCGGCGGCCACGTCGTATTTGAGAGCCATCCGTAGGAGACGCAGACACCATGTGCGGCATTGTGGGGTATGTCGGACGCGCGCCGGTCGTAGAGGCGCTGCTGGACGCGTTGGGCCGCCTGGAATACCGCGGCTATGACTCCGCGGGCGTGGCGGTGCTCAACAGCCAGGGCCTCGAAGTCCGCAAGCGTGTTGGGAAAATCAGGGAACTTGCCGCAACGCTTCGCCGGCGACCGATCACGGGGCACCTCGGAGTTGGTCATTCCAGATGGGCGACGCATGGAGAGCCCACCGAGCGCAATGCGCACCCACACGTGGACTGCACCGGTAAGCTCGCCGTGGTGCACAACGGAATCATCGAGAACTACGGGCCGCTCAAAGAGCGGCTGATCGCCAAAGGTCACAAGTTCGCCTCGCAGACCGACACCGAGGTGATCGTCCACCTCGTAGAAGAGTTCGCCAAGCGCCACCCCATCCCCGAAGCCTTCCGGTTGGCCCTCAAAGAACTGCGCGGCTCCTACGCGGTGTGCCTCATCGCCGAGCAAGATGCCAAACGGCTCTTCGGGGCCAAGAACGGCAGCCCGCTGATCGTCGGCATCGGCCAACACGAGTCGTTCTTCGCCAGCGACGTGCCCGCCATCCTCTCCCGTACCCGTCGCGTGGTGTACCTGAACGACCTGGAAGTTGTTGAGCTGACCGCCGAGGGCCCCAAACTGACGACGCTGGAGGGCAAGCCGGTCCGCCGCAACCCGACGACCGTCGACTGGGACATCACCGCCGCGCGCAAGGGCGGCTACCCGCACTTCATGCTCAAGGAGATTCACGAGCAGCCGGAAGCGATCGAGCAAACGCTGTTCAACCGGCTGGATCCGGCGAAGGGGCGCATCGTCTTCGACCGGCGGTCGAAACGGTTCCTCGACGGCCTCAGCCCCAGCGAGCAGTTCATCATTATCGCCTGCGGGACCGCCTATCACGCGGGGCTGGTCGGCGAGTACATGCTCGAGGAGCTCGCCCGCGTCCCGGTGGACGTGGACCTGGCCAGCGAGTTCCGCTACCGGGGTGCGTCGCTCAACCGCCACACCACGGTCATCGCGGTCACGCAATCCGGCGAGACGGCCGACACGCTGGCCGGCATCCGCCTGGCGAAGGCGCAGGGCGCGAAGGTCCTGGCGGTCTGCAACGTGATGGGCTCCTCCATCGCGCGCGAAGCGGACGCGGTGCTCTACACGCACGCCGGGCCGGAGATCGCCGTGGCGTCGACGAAGGCGTACACGTCGCAGGTGACAGCGCTGGCGCTGCTGACGCTCTACCTCGCCAAACAGCGGCGCCACGTCCCTCCCGCCCAGTGGCGGAAGCTCGTCGACGGGCTCGCCAGCCTGCCGCGCCTCATCGACCAGGCGCTGGCCAGCGAGCCCGCCGTCAAGGCGATCGCCGCGAAGTACGCGGCCGCGCGGAACTTCTACTACCTCGGCCGCCGGTACAATTTCCCCAGCGCGCTGGAAGGCGCCTTGAAACTCAAGGAGGTCTGCCCGGTCATCCACGCTGAGGGCTACGCGGCGGGGGAGATGAAGCACGGGCCGATCTCGCTCATCCGCAAAGGCTGGCCGGTCGTGTTCGTGGCGACCGCCTCGCCCGTCTACGAAAAGGTGATCTCCAACATCGAGGAGGTCCGCGCGCGCAAGGGCGAGTGCATCGTGATCGCCTCGGAGGGCGACGCGGCGATCAAGCGCCACGCGGACAGCCTCATCACGGTGCCGCGGACGGAGGAGTTCCTCTCACCGGTCGTCGTGGCGGTGCCGCTGCAGCTCTTCGCCTACTACGTGGCGGACGCCAACGGCGCCGACATCGACCAGCCCCCGAATCTGGCCAAGAGCGTGACGGTGGAATAGTTCGATGTTCAATGTTCAGTGTTCGATGAAGCGCCAAGACCCACATCGAACATCGAACAATGAACAATGAACGAGAGCGGAGCGTTGTATGTTGTGGCCACACCCATTGGAAACCTGCAGGACATCACGCTGCGCGCGATCGAGACGCTGAAGGCCGCGGACCTCATTGCCTGTGAAGATACGCGCCACGCGTCGATCCTCCTGAACGCGCACGGCATCGCCGCCCCGACGACGAGCTATCACAGCTATTCGTCGCGGAGGAAGCACCGGCGGATCCTGGAGGCGCTGCAGGAGGGCCGTCGGGTTGCGCTGATCGCCGACGCGGGGCTGCCGGGGATCTCGGATCCTGGCAGCGCGCTGATCCGCGATGCGATCGAAGCCGGCGCATCCGTCACGGTCATTCCGGGCGCCTCGGCGTCGCTGGTCGGGCTCGTGCTCTCCGGATTTCCCACGGACCGGTTCGTCTTCGAGGGGTTCCTGCCGGTCAAGCCGGGGGCGCGGCGCACGCGACTTGAGACGCTGAGGGACGAGCCCAGGGCCGTCGTGCTCTACGAATCGCCGCACCGGCTGCTGCGGGCGCTCGACGACATTGAGGCGGCGTTCGGAGACATCCCGATGTCGATCAGTCGGGAGCTGACCAAACGGTTTGAAGAGACGCGCCGGGGGCGCATCAGCGCCTTGCGCGGGCACTTCACGCACCATCCCCCCAAAGGCGAGTTCGTCATCGTGCTGCCCCCACAACGGCTCAGGAGCGATGCGTAACACGATTCACTCTACCGCGATCATCGGCACATCCGTCCGGCTCGGGGAAGGCAACGACATCGGACCGGGCTGCGTCATTGAGGATGGCGCCGTCCTCGGCGCGCGCAACCGGCTGTGGATGAACGTGTACGTCGGCCCGGGCACCACGATCGGCGATGACAACCAGCTCCACATGGGTGCGGTGGTCGGCCACATCCCGCAGGATCTCGCCTACGCCGGTGCGCCCAGCTTCACGCGGATCGGCGACCGCAACACGATCCGCGAGTACGTGACCATCCACCGCGGCACCAAAGAGGGCACCGCCACGGTGATCGGCAGCGACAACCTGCTGATGGCCAACGCCCACGTGGCGCACAACTGCGAGCTGGGCAACAAGGTCGTCCTGGTCAACCTGGCCAGCCTGACCGGCTATTGCGTCATCCAGGACGGCGCCTTCCTCTCCGGCATCGTGGGGCTGCACCAGTTCACCCGGGTCGGACGACTGGCCATGATCAGCGCGCTGTCGGCGGTCAACAAGGACGTCCCTCCCTACATGTTGTGCGGAGGCCGGCCGGCGGTCATCCAGGGGCTCAACGTGGTGGGGATGCGCCGGGCAGGCATCCCTGGACCGATCCGGGAGGAAATCAAACGGGCGTACAAGCTCCTCTACCGGGAGAGACTCAACGTCCCCCACGCGCTAGAGACGATCGAGCGGGAGTGTCAATCATCAGAAGTCAAATCACTGGTTGAGTTTGTGAAGACAGCCAAGCGCGGAATCTGCGCGGGGATCGGCACGGCTGAGGAGGTCGATGAGGAGGGGGAGTCGATCCTCCCCAGGAAGCCGCCCCAGGGGGCAACGGCTCGGTAAAATTTTTGGCGTGCTGGGTGGATAAAAATGTTTTTGGTGTGGGGGTTGACAAATCCCCCCGTTTTTTCGTATAATAGCTACAGTTGTTTCACCTTTAAGGGCCCGTCCTGTGAGGCGGGAAAGGGGATGCAGACACCGTGCGCGCGGATAACCCAGATGTCCCAGCCAAGCGGCTGGGATTTTTTGTGATGATCGCCTTCCGCGAGAAGGCCAAGGTGATGGACGCGGAGGCGCTCCGCCGGACCGTGGTGCGCATCGCCCATGAGATCCTCGAGCACCGCAAGGGGACCGGGCAGTTAGCCCTCGTGGGTATCCGCACGCGCGGCGCCATCTTGGCCCAGCGGCTGGCCAAGGCGATCGAGACGATCGACGGACGCGCCGTGCCGGTGGGCATCCTCGACATCACCCTCTACCGCGACGACCTCTCCCGCGTCGCACCCAATCCGGTGGTACACGCCACCGAGATTCCCTTCGACGTCGACGACCTGCACCTCGTGCTGGTGGACGATGTGCTGTTCACCGGCCGCACGATCCGCGCCGCACTCAACGCGCTCAGCGACCTCGGGCGGCCCAAGACGATCCAGCTCGCCGTCCTGGTCGACCGCGGCCACCGGGAGCTGCCCATCCGGGCCGATTACGTCGGCAAGAACATCCCCACCCACCTGCGCGAGCATATCGAGGTGCGGTTCAACGAGCTGGACGAAGCCGAGGAGGTAGTGATCGAGGAGCCGGCCGCCAACGGGGGCGCAGCCTGATCCCACCACCTGCGCCAGCCACGCCAACGGCGTGGCTGCGAGGCGGAGAACAGTTACTACGATGACAAAGCTAAACGGAACAGAGCAAGCTCTTGACCGCCTCGCCACGGCAGCATCCCGCCGTGTGGCGTAGGTGGTGGGATGATGCCCACAGCGACCGCCAAGCCGTCCACCCAGACCGCGCCGTGGACGAAGAAGGACCTCCTGGGGCTGCGGGAGCTCTCCGCCGGGGAAATCCGCCTCCTGCTGCAGACGGCGGAATCGTTCCGCGAGATCTCGCTGCGCCCCATCAAGAAGGTCCCGACACTCCGCGGCAAGACGGTCGTCAACCTGTTCTTCGAGCCCAGCACCCGCACCCGCACCTCCTTCGAGTTGGCCGCCAAGCGGCTCTCCGCGGACATCGTCAACATCGCCACGCAGAGCTCCAGCCTCTCCAAAGGCGAGACGATCCTCGACACCGTGAAGAACCTCGAGGCGCTGAAGGTCGACGTCCTCGTCATCCGCCACGCCGCCGCCGGCGTGCCGCACCTCATCGCGCGGCACGCGACCTCTTCGGTCATCAACGCGGGCGACGGCTCGCACGAGCACCCCACCCAAGCGCTCCTCGATTTGTTCACCATCCAGGAGAGGAAGGGCCGCCTCGAGGGGTTGAACGTCTCGATCATCGGCGACATCGCGCACTCGCGCGTGGCGCGCTCGGACATCTGGGGACTGACCAAGCTCGGGGCGCGCGTCACCGTCTGCGGGCCACCGACGCTGATGCCCCCGCAGATCGAGCAGCTGGGCGCGCCCGGTGCCGGGGGAGCCGGCGTGCGGGTGACCCACAACGTCGATGCGGCGATCCGCGACGCGGACGTCCTGATGCTGCTGCGCATTCAGCACGAGCGGCAGGAGTCGATGCTCGTGCCGAGCCTGCGCGAGTACCGGCTGCGCTACGGCATCGATCGCGACCGGCTCAAGGGGGCCAAACCCGGCCTGCTCATCATGCACCCCGGCCCGGTCAACCGCGGGGTGGAGCTCGACTCTGCCGTCGCCGACGGGCCCTTCTCGGTGATCCTCGACCAGGTGACGAACGGCCTCGCCGTGCGCATGGCGGTGCTGTACCTGGTGTCCGGCGCCCCCAAGGGCGACGAGGACGAGGGATAAGCGATGGCGACACTCCTCATCACGGGCGGGCACGTGATCGATCCCGTGAACAAGCGGGACGGGCGCTATGACATCCTGATCGACCGGGGGGTGATCGCCGACGTGCAGCCATCCATTCCACTCAATGGCGCCAAGGCCATCGACGCGGGCGGCCGGCTCGTGCTGCCCGGCTTCGTCGACCTGCACACCCACCTGCGCCAGCCCGGGCACGAGGACAAAGAGACCATCGAAACCGGGGCTCGTGCAGCGATCCGCGGCGGGTTCACGGCGGTGTGCGCGATGCCCAACACCACCCCGGCGATGGATCATCGCGGTGTCGTCGATGAAGTGCGCCAGGAAGCCCGGCGGGTCGGGCTGGCCGCGGTTCATCCGATCGGGGCGATCACGCGGGGCCGGCAGGGCAAAGAGCTGACCGATTTCGGGGAGTTGTTCGACGCCGGGTGCGTGGCGCTGTCGGACGACGGCAGCGCCGTCGCCGACAGCTTCCTCATGCGCCGCGCGCTGGAGTACGCCAAGCTCTTCGGCCGCCCGCTCATCCAGCACGCGGAGGACCCGGCCCTCTCCGCCGGCGGCGTGATGCACGAGGGGCTGGTCTCAACGACGCTGGGGCTGCGGGGCATCCCCGCCGAGGCGGAGTCGGTGATCGTCGCGCGCGACCTCGCGCTGGCGGAGCTCACCGGAAGCTGGATCCATCTGGCCCACCTCTCCAGCGCGAAGTCGGTCGACCTCATCCGGCAGGCGAAGCGGCGCGGCATCCGCGTCACCTGCGAGGTGACCCCCCACCACCTCGCACTCACCCATGAGGCGGTCGGCGAATTCGACGCGCGCGCCAAAGTGAATCCGCCGTTGCGCACCGAGGAGGACCGCCAGGCCCTCATCGAAGCGCTGGCGGACGGGACCATCGACTGCATCGCCACCGACCACGCCCCCCACACCGACTGGGAAAAGGAGGCGGACTTCGACTCAGCGCCCTTCGGCATCAGCGGGCTCGAGACGGCGCTGGCCGTGTGCGTCGCCGCGCTGATTGCGCCGAAGCGGTTGACGTGGAGCCAGCTCGTCGAGCGGCTTTCCGCCGCCCCGGCGAAAATCGCGGGGATTGACGGCGGGTCGCTCAACCCCGGGGCTCCCGCGGACGTGGTGCTCGTCGATCCCGCCGCAGCCTGGACGGTGGACCCCAAACAGTTCCTCTCCAAGGGGCACCACTCGCCGTTTGCGGGGCGGCCGCTGACCGGCCGCGTCGCGCGCGTCATCGCGCGGGGCCGCGAGATCGACGATGTATAAACCGGCATGGTTTGTGCTGGAGGACGGCACCGCCTGCCGCGGGCGCGCCGTGGGGGCTGACGGGGAGACGTTCGGCGAAGCGGTCTTCAATACCTCGATGACCGGCTACCAGGAAGTGCTCACCGATCCCTCCTACAAGGGCCAGATCGTCTGCATGACCTACCCCCACATCGGCAACTACGGCGTCAACGAGGACGACGTCGAGTCCTGCCGGCCGCGGGTGGAAGGGTTCGTCATCCGGGAGCTCTCGCCCATCGCGAGCAACTTCCGCGCGCAGGAGCCGCTCGACGCCTATCTCAAGCGGCATGGGGTCATCGCGATTGACGGCATCGATACGCGCGCCGTCACCCTGCGGCTGCGGCAGCAAGGCTCGATGCGCTCCGGCATCTCGACGACCGAGCCGGATCCCGGGCGGCTGCTTGAGCGGGTGCGCAACGCGCCGGACATCGGCCGTGTGGATTTCATCAAGCAGGTGACGTGCGAGGAACCATACGAGTGGCCGCTAAACCCTGGTTCGCTCGTTGACGCGCCAACGCGCCAACGCGCCAACGCGCCAACCGAATTGCGCCGCCACATCGTTGTCATGGATGTCGGCGTCAAGTACAACCTCCTCCGCCGGCTGTCGGCATTGGGGTGCCGGGTGACGGTCGTGCCCGCGGCGACGGCGGCCGCCGAGATCCTGGCGCGCAAACCCGATGGCGTCGTGCTCTCCATCGGGCCAGGCGACCCGGCGATCGCCACCTACGCGATCGAGACGATCAAGGGGCTGATGGGCCACACGCCGATCCTGGGGATCTGTCTGGGCCACCAGCTCCTCGGCTGGGCCTACGGCGGGGAGACGTTCAAGCTGAAGTTCGGCCACCACGGCGGCAACCATCCGGTCCAGGACCTGAAGACGGGCAAGGTGGAGATGACCACGCAGAACCATAACTACGCGGTGCGGATCGAGTCGGTTCCCGGCGCAGGGGTCGAGATGACGCACGCCAACCTCAATGACGGCACCGTGGAGGGCATGCGCCACAAGACGCTGTCGATCATCAGCCTCCAGTACCATCCGGAGGCCGCCCCGGGGCCGCACGACGCCCGGCACCTCTTTCAGCGGTTCCTGGATCTCCTCGAGGAGGTGAGCCATGCCTAGATTCGTGGCGGACTTCCACATCCACTCGCGCTACAGCCGCGCGACGTCGAAGGATCTCACCATACAAGAGCTCGCGAAGTGGGCGAAGATCAAGGGCATCGGGGTGCTGGGCACCGGCGACTTCACGCACCCGATGTGGCTGGAGGAGCTCAAGGATGCGCTGCGCGAGGCCGGCGACGGGCTCTACGAGCATGGCGGGGTGCGCTTTCTCCTCACCGTCGAAGTCAACACGCTCTTCTACAAGGGCGGGAAGGCGCACCAGATCCATCACGTGCTGATGGCCCCGTCGATCGCCACGGTCGAGCGGCTCAACCGCGAGCTGGAAGCCTTCGGCAACCTCGGCATCGACGGCCGGC
>JACQRE010000036.1 GCA_016206585.1 Candidatus Omnitrophota bacterium
ATCGGTGGTAAACGGGCACTCCAGGCGGTAGCAGCCCTCGTCTTTATCGAGGCAGTTGACGATCCGCCAGGCGCCATCCTCGTGATGCGCGGCGATGGCCGACACGGGCTTGCCGAGCGGCCTGCACTGGACCGGGGAGTGGCGAATCTCGAGGGGCAAGCCCTGGCTCATCAACGAGGGGTCGCCGGCGTCTTGATGGGAGGCAGGACGACGGTCCACCGGCGGCCGCAGAGCGTACAGGCCCAGTACTCGATGAGGCCGAAGGCGTCCACGAAGCGCTCGACTTGCCAGAATCGCCGATGGGCGGCGCGGCACCAGACGTTCATCCGCGGATCCCCCCTGTGAGAGCGGCGTACAGCCCCAGTGTAGCACTGGAGCGGGCGCTGTCAAGCACCCCGGTGGGGCCGGAGCTCCGCGAGCGGCTCGCATGAAGCGATCAGGCCTTTGAGGTAGTCGCCCTCGGGAAACGCGACCGGATGGTCGATGGGATGCCCGGTGCGCGCCAGCTCCCGCAGCGACCACCCCGCCTGCCCCGCCGCGCGGTGGACTACCGCGAAGAACGCCTCCGCACTCACCTGCCCCGTGCAGGACGAGAGGCACAGCACGCCGCCCGGTTCTGCCACCCTGAGCCCCAACCGCACCAGCTTCGCGTAGGCGGCCAGGGCGGCGCGCACCTCGGCCTTCGTCTTCGCGAAGGCCGGCGGATCGAGCAGGACGAGGCCGAACCGCTCGCGGCGCCGGGCCAACTGCTCCAGCATCTTAAACGCCTCGCCGTCGATGAACCGGTGCCGGATCTTCGCGACGGCCGGATACGTCCGGTTGAGCGCGTAATGGCGCGCGGCCATCTGCAGTGCGGCTCGGCTCATCTCGACACTCGTCACCGCCACCGCTCCGCCCCGCGCGGCGTGCACGGAGAAAGCGCCGGTGTAGGCGAACACGTCGAGCACGGTGCGGCCGCGGCTCAATGGCTCGATCCGCGCGCGATTGTCCCGCTGGTCGAGAAAGAACCCCGTCTTGTGGCCGCGCACGACGTCCGCCTCAAACCGCAGCCCGTGCTCCAGGAACCCCACCGGACCGGACGGCGGCTTCCCCAGGAGCGTGAGGCCGTCCGAGCATCCATGGAGGTGGGGTGTTGCGTGGTGGACCGCGCGGCCCAGCCGCAGCACGATCCGCGCTGACGGGATTACCGCGCCAACCGCTTCGAGCACCGAGCCCAGGTGCGGGATCCACGCGGCGGTGTACAGCTTGAGGACGAGCGTGCGGTCGTACTGGTCGAGGACGAGCCCTGGCAGGCCGTCGTTTTCCCCGTGGACCAGTCGGTAGGCGGTCGTGTCGCGGCGCGCGATCAGCGCCTGGCGTCGGTACCGCGCCTTCGCCAGGCGCTCGGCGAACCACCGGGCGTCGATCTCGGCCGGCTTGTAGCGCTGGAGGATGCGCGTCCGGATGGGCGAGGTGGGATCGTAGAGCCCCAGCGCGAGGAAGCGATCCCGGCGGTCGTAGACGGCTGCCAGGTCGCCGGGCACCCCTTCGCCGCGCTGCTTACGGATCGCCTCGCGGTACAGCCAGGGGTGTCCGAGCCGCAGGCGCCGCTCCGCCTCGCTGTGGATGTGCAGGGCGATGCGCCGCGCGGGAGGTGCGGGCCGCGACGCGAGGAGCTCGTGGGCGCGCGTCGCGGTCACCGCGAGCGGACGGCCAGCCCCTCGGCGGTGAGCACGTCGTAGGGGATGGCGATGAAGAACGGGATGAGGCTGAAGGCGTTCTCCGCGCCGTAGCGCACGAAGATCACGGCGTCCGCCCCGACCCGCCGGGCCTCGTTGCGCAGCCGCTCACTGAGTTCGTCATAGCCCAGCCGGGCCATGCCGCTCACATGGAGGACGCCGATCTCCTGATACGGACGGCCCAGATCGCCGACCGTCAGCACGACCGGCGCATCGGATGGCCGGCTCTCAAACCGGGTGCCGGGATTGAGCAGGACGACGTCGTTCCGCCCCGCCGCGCACCCTGAGAGGAAGAGTGCGCCGCTCACCCACAGCAACGCGGCACGAGAGCCGGCCATGCGCGAACGTTATCGGTTGTGCCCGGGCGCTGAGGAGCCCTGGCCCGGCGAGCCGTCCTGGCCAAACCCGTGACCGGGCTTGCCGATGGCCCCGCCGCCGACCATCGAGTTCGCTCCGCCGGCACCAAGACCTTTGGATTTCTCGCTCCCGGAGCGCTCCACTCCTCCGCCGCGCGAACCGAAGAGCCCGAAGAACCCCTTGCCCTTGCTCTTGCCGGACTTGCCTGGCGACGAGCCGGAACGGGTGATCGACTCCGCTTGCCCCGCGGCCCCGCTCGTCGAGTCAGCACCGGCGGCCGATGGGGCCGGCGGCTCGCTCACCGGAGGTGCTTGCCCTCCCCGCTTCGTCGATGGACCCAGCTTCGTCCCCAGCTCCTGGGCGATCTGGCCCCATCCCATCTGGCTGTCCTGGCGCATCGCCATGACCTGGTCGATGTTCTCTTGCGTGACCCCACCCGGCATCTGCTTGGCCAGCGAGAGCGCGTGGTGGATCTCGCCGTAGCCAAGCTGCTGCTCGCGCAGCGACTGAATCGTCTCGGTCTCGACGTTGAACTCGGCCGCCAGCCGCTCGGTGACCCGCTGGGCTCCCGCCGGAGTCGAGGCCTCTTCATCGATGGTGGTGTCCGCCCCTTCCGCGGGCGGCGAGGTGTCCGGCGGCGTGGTCGCCGTCGGGTCGTCCACCGCCCAAACCGTCCCGGACCCGGCAACGGCCACCGCCAAGAGCAGTCCCCACACCGTGCTCCGCCTAAGCCATCGTCTTGTCATCGCACCCCTCCTATTGAACGCCTCGCGCCAGTGTACACCAGCGCACACGGCAGTTCCATCTCCTCCTACGGCAAGGCCGCAGCATCTGGCTGCGGCCTTGCCCCTCCACCTGCCCGATGCGGATCCACCTCAGAACCGCAGACCAAACGCAACACCGGGCATGACATCCGCCCCGGTCCCGAAGCCGGTGTGGAGGTTGGTGAAGTTGACCAGCGTGGTGGCGGTCATGCTCATGCCCGAGTCCAGCGTGTGCTCATAGCCCACGCCGACGGGCACCAGCCATGACGTGTCGGACCGGAGAAAGTCCGAGTGGACAAACCCGAGTCCGCTCTGGAGCGCGATCTTGCCGCGGCCGTTCGTGCCGGCCAGCGGGATCCAGTACTTCCCCTGCGCCGACACCCCGACCTGGGCCATGTCGTCGGTGACCCCCAGCTGAACCAGCGGCCCCACCGACACGTTGTCCGCCACAAAGTACTCGACGTTCCCGTTCAGGGCGAAGGCCGTCTTATCCGGCGTGCCGCCCAGAAACCCCAGCGAGCCGCCGCTGGCCCATGTGCCTTGCTCCAACTCGGAGCTGGCGTACTGTGCGCTCGATCCGGGGCCCTTGGTCGCGTACGCACTCGCACTGTCACCAGAGGCCTGGGTCTCAGACTGCCCTGTGGCCGTCCGGCTCGCGCCGACCACGGCCAGGCTCACCAGGATCATGCCACCAATCAGCCGAATCCCCATGGCGTTCATGATGTCCCTCCTGTGTTGACCTGCTGCACACCCGACTGCCACGATCCGGATCAATACGTGAACTCCCATCGGCGGACCCGATTGACCGGCGACAGCTCGACCAGTGCGTCCGGAGTATCCGGGACACGGCGGACCCGGTCATTCAACGACCACGCGAGCGCCGGGAACAGCTTGTACTCCTGGGCATCCATGTGATAGCGGAACTGTGCGATCGCCAGCTCCAGCGGCCCGCGCATGTACCAGACCGTGCTCGCCGAGGAGGCACCGCTCAACTGCCAGATCGCCTGGTTCAGCGCATGCGCCTCATCTCCGTGCCCCTCCGCCAGCGCCGTCAGCTCTCTGGCACCCAGCGGACCCCGACACGTGGTGATTAGCTCGCTCTCCCGCCGCATGTGATCGCGCAACCGATGGTCCAGCGTAAAGCAGAGCTCCCGGACCACGAACCGCGTGTCCCCCCGCAGCCCGAGCGCCGCATCCAGGGCGTCGAGCAGCGTGCGGAACCGGTCGTGGTCATGCAGCAAGGAATCGGTCGTCTTCATCGCGTGTGCCTCCTTTCCGGTTGGTCAGGCGGGTTCGCCGCGTGACGGGCCGTCCGGTGAGGCCGGCTCCAGCACGACTTCCAGATCGCGGCGGATCCCCCGCACCAGCCCCTGCCGGATCAGCGCGCCCACCCCCATCACGACGACCATGGTGGGCCACTCCAGCATGCGGATGATGCGGCGCATCGTCGAAGCGCCGTGCGCCTCCAGATAGCTCAGGATCTCCCCTTCCACGACGCCGAGCACCGTCACCAGCGGCGTTCCCATCCCGGCGGGTGAACGCTGAAGCGCTGGCGCGTCCCCGGACACTGCAGGCATCATGCTCATCACGCCCCCCTTTAGTCCACGCCCTCTGTGAGACCGAGCCGATGAACCGCTCACCGGTGTGGCTAAGGTACCAAACGGCACCTAACAGGAGGATGACGTCTCGATGACAGAATGTTCATCATCTTGCAGCGCCGGGAGGGTCAGAGCGTCAACGACGGACCGAAGATCCGCAGCCAGGAGAGCCAGCTCCGGTACTCAGGGCAGTGGCGCGCGACCACCGCCCAGAACCGCGGCGAGTGGTTCGGCTCAACGCGGTGTGCTAGCTCGTGCGCCACGACGTAGTTCAGCACCTCGGGCGGGGCCATCACCAGCCGGAAGCTGAAGCTCAGGCGGCCCTGTACTGAGCAGCTGCCCCACCGGCTGCGCGGATCGCGCACCGTCACCCGCGTCCACGCTACCCCCATCGCCTGGCCAAGCGCGGCCGTCCGCGCCGTCAGGACCGCCGACGCCTCGCCGAGGTACCACCGCTTGAGGAGCCGCCGCGCCCCCTCGAGGCCTGGCTGGCGCATCGACACCACCAGCTCGCGCGCGTTGGTCCGCGCCACGCCGGAGCGCCGGCCGTCCTCGAGGCGCACCGCGTGCTCCTCTCCGCGATACGGCAGCGTCGATCCGTACGGCCATCGCCTGGGGAGCCGCGCGGAGAGGGCCGCGAACCGGTCGAGGTGGCGCAGCGCCCAGCGCTGGTGCCGCAGGATGAACGCTTCGGCTTGCCGGAGGGTGGCGGTGGGCGGGATCGTGACGACGAGCCCGGTCTCCGGACGGATCCAGAGACCGATCGCGCGCGCCCTGGTGCTGGAACGGATCGTGTAGGCGATGGTCCGGCCGCAGGCCATCACCTGAGCCGTGGGCAGCCGCTGAGAGATCATGGCGCAAACCCGAGACTTCACACAAAAACCCCCTCCCGCTCGATGCGGGAGGGGGAGAGTCGTCTGACGAGGAACGAGTTACCGGCCGCCGGTGCCTTTTCGCTTCGAGAAACAGTCTCGGCAGTACACGGGCCGGTCTCCGCTGGGCTTGAACGGCACCTCGCATTCCTTCTTGCACTCGGCGCATACGGCCTTGTGCACCTCGCGCGGCCGTCCGCCGAACCCGCCACCTCCGCCGAACCCGCCCCCGCCTTCTTGAAACGCCATGCCTCCCCCCCTGTTCACGTCACCACACGCAGCGATCCCCGCTTGCGTGTTCGCGTGACCATACTGCTTTGATTGTAGCAGAACCGCGCGCCCAAGGGAAGCAAAGGATTGGCCAGCCTCCCCCCCGCGCCATTCCTTAGAGTGGACTGTGTGATCGTCACAGGCGAACGGTTGTGGGACCGGTAGGGGATGGCCGGAACGCCGGCTAGTTGGAGGCGTTTCGGCGCAGCTCGCCGCCGTGCAGCGGGCAGAACTTGAAGGTCTCCGGATACAGCTCGCCGCCGACCGGACAGAACTTTGTCGCCGGGGCGTCCCCTCTCGCGGGAGTCGGCCTTGATCCGCGGGACTCGATGGCCGACCCCGCCACGTCACCGGCCACGCCGCCCAACTGCGAACCGACGGAGCGGCCCACTCCGGGGTCTCCGTACTGGCGGCCCACGATGGTGCCGGCCACTTCGCCCGCCGCCGAGCCGATCGTCCGGCTTGACCGTGTCGCCGTCTGCCCCGCCACACATCCGGCTGCCAGCAGCCCCGTCAACCCGATGAGGCCGATGCGTCGTCCCTTCATCAAGCGCCTCGCCTGATTTAGAGCCGTTCGATGATCTTCGAGTAGACCTCTTGCGCGGTGTCGACCTTCGGCATCCAGAGATCGCTGCGTCCCCGCACGATGAGCTGCACGCTCTTCTTGGTGAGCGGCTTGACGGTGATCGTCACGTTGACGTCCTGGACCTGCGCCTTGATCTGCCCGTGCACGCGATCTTCCAGCGTCACGGTCCCCAGCTCCTTGACCACCTCCAAGCTCCGGTCGTAGACCACATGCTTCGGAAGATCAAAGACGTTCCGCACCGAGTCCTTGCTGATCGCATAGCCGCCGGCGACCCCAGCACCCACCAACAGCACCGCGCAGCCGGAGAGCCCCAGCGAGGCGGCCAGCAGCATGGCGATCGAAACCTGCTTCGTCTTCATGCACCGCTCCTCCTTGTTCGCGGACAGCATGGTGGAACTCAGGATGGTGATGGTGGACGCGGCCGCCGCGTCAGCAGGCCCACGATGCCGACCAACCCCATGCCCAGCAGCAGCCCGCTGGATGGCTCGGGAACGACGGGGCGTGTTTCCACGGTCAGGGTCGTCTGGCCCAGGCGGATGGTGCCCGGCCCTGTCTGGACCGTCCGCAGGGCGGGCGGCTTCTGCTCCAGATATTGAAACTGCACCTTGGAGAAGTTGAAGCTGATCGCCTCTTCCGGCACCTCAGCGCAGGAGCCGCCGGTCGTGCACTGCGACACCAACAGGTCTTGGAACAGGACATCCATGGCCGCCGTGTTGCCGCCGCTGGAGTTGCCGTACCGGCTGGTCAATGAGGCGGAGCGGATCGCCTCGCCTGCGGGGATGTCGTAATCAAACAGTCCGATCGTGATCGGGGTTAAGGGGAAACTCTCCTCCGCGTCATGGAGTTCGCCGGTAAATTCCGGCAGCGAGATGACGAGGACCGCCGGCCAAACCATGGGCGCCCCGCAGAGCGCGGAGAGCACGAGTCCCAACACCAGGCTTGTCTGTTTCATGCCGATGCCTCCTTGATCCCTGCGTAGAACTGACTCAGCAGCCTGGTAGATGTGTCTGGCGGCGTTCAGGGCGTGGGCCAGCCCTGCGATGGGATCACTGAGGTGCGCCTAGTTCGTCGTGATCGTCACCGTCGGGGGCCCGAGGGAGGGATTCCCGCCACTATTGATAAACACGCCTGCGGTGTTGAAGGCCACTCTGACCGTGGGCGCGTTCGTTGGCGTGACCACAATCGATACGGTGTCTATGGAGGTGCGGTTCCCGCTGGGAATCGTGAAGGTCGATTCCTCAAAACCACTGGAGGGCGGATTGTTGTTCCCCACGGCTTGACTGAACGCGCCGGCGTCTGTCCCGCCGTCAGTATAGTTCGTCACGCCGGCGATGTTGACGTAGCCTTTTGCCTTCATCGTGGCACCGATGGTCACCCGAATCCGATTGTAGGTGGCCGGCGCAAGCTGCACCCCGCTGACAAGGCTGGCCGCAACGGCCCCGGCATTGGTCGCCGCGATGTCGATTTCTTGACTGCCACTGAACAGCGTTGTATACGTGGACCCACCGTCGCTCGACGTCTCGACGGTCGTCACCGTGACCTTAAAGACCTGTCCCCCGCCGTCTCCGGTCGCGGCACTGGCCGGGGTGGCGAGGCCAAGCCACGCCACGCATACGCCGCCTGCAAGCAGGCTCCGCGCGATCACCCACATCCGCATGACTAGTCATTCCTCACGATTTCTACACTCACACCGGAGGTCCGCCGCTCCGCTTCTACGACAATCTCATGGTGACGTTCCACCAGCCTCCAGAGGTCGCCCTGCATATCGCTCTCTGGAAACATGGTCGTATCGGGCCGGACGGGATTGCGGATGGGCTCGGCCCGGTTCCCGCCGAGCGGGAGGCGGAAGGCGACGGTCACGCCCCAGTCCAGGTTCGTCTTCGTATCATTGCTGAGGAGCCAGTCCACCACGAGATACTTGACCGGCGTGTACTCCGTGCGAATCGTCCAGCCGTAGCGGTTCTTAAACTCCTTGTAGTTATACCAATTGAAACCTCCAAAGACCTTGACGCGTGAGTAGTAGGGGATGGGCGATCCGACCTCGACATCATAGCCATCGACGACCTCTTCAAAGACCTGCGTGCCTCCCGTGTCCTCCGTGAGCCGCTTCTGCGAGAGCCCGAGGTAATAATTGGCCCGGAGTTCCGCAAAACGACTGACGGCCTCGGCCCCCCAGCCGACGCGGTAGTGGGCAGCCTCCGTTTCGTAATCCCAGAACATGTTCCCGCCCACCAGCCACGCCCTGTTCTTGACCAGCTGGCGGTACCCGACTCCTGTGTTGAGTAAGAACTCGCTGTTGGCGTAATTGAGGCGGGGCTCGAGGAAGACCGCGCGATCTCCATCCTCGGCGCGATAGAGCGGCAGGATGATGTCGGCGCCGTAGCGCGGGCCTTGACCCTCGTCGTAATTCATGAAGAGCTCCCAGTACTCCATCCAGTCTGGGAGCTGCAGACTATCTTGCGCGGCAAGGACAGGCGGGGAGGAGAGGAACAGGGCGGCGGAGCAGACGAGAACACACGTGTGCTTCAAGGATATCACGACGCCATCTCCCAAGCCAGGCACCGGCGATCACGCGCTCAGTAGAGCGCGTCCACCCCGTTGGCATCATCGGAGGACAGGGTGGAGGGGCTGGGGTTGCACGAGGAGACGGACGGGTACATCGTAGCACCTGAGACGCTCGAGTGGCCAAGGCCGATCACGTGGCCGACTTCATGGACCATGATGGCCTCGATGTTCCATTCCTTGCCGCTCCGGCACAGCTCATAGAGGCTGTAATAGGGCCCGCCCCATTTGTCCCTTGTATTCCGACGGGTCTCCACGTCGGAATCATCGATGAGACAGTGGCCGTCGGGATGTCGAGCGTCGTTGCAGTGGTAGAAGCCCACAAAGGTCGCCGCCAGGCAACTGCCGCTGCAGGTGCCGGGGATCATTTCGTTGAACGCGATCGTGGGTCTTCCATCACCCAGCTGCCAGGGGAGATTACAGTTGTAGGCGTTGGTGACATTGCCCACCGGGCCGACGACGTTCCAGCCGGTTCCGGCCAAAAGCGGATGGCTGTTGTTGAGCGCCTGGATGGTCGCGGCGACTCCACCGTCCGGATCATCCGCGGTGATAGAGGCATGGCCGGGACCGGTCACGCAGATCTGGATCGGTGTCGCGAGCCAGTGACGGACCGGCTGCAGCAGGCTGTAGGTGTACGCGACGCCTGGCGCCAGCCCAAGAAACCCGAGTCCTGCCGCGATGATCAGCCGACGACGCGACGCCTTCATGGGGAAGCTCCCGCGTCACACGAGCGCGCCAGGCCCCTGAGCTCACGGCTGAGCTGATCGAGCACCGCCTCGGGCGCCAGGCGGTCGGTGAGCATGGTCGCCCGGCCTGTTTCCACCACGTCGTAGCGCGCGGCGGTGGGTGCCCGGTTGTCACGATGGGAGACGACGAACATCCCGCGGCCGTAGCCCCAGACGTGATACGCCCCGGAGCCATCCTCCCAGGGCTGCAGCAGTAGGACGACCTCTTCATCCTGACGGAAGGTCGGAAAACCCTCCGCTTTAATCGTGTAGTCTCCAACCGAGCCGCCGACTTCCTTGACCTGGATGCTCGTGGTGGGATTCAGACTGCCCCGCAGGACCTCCTCAATCGCCACCGTCGCCGTGGTCCAGATGGCGCGGTGCTGGCCGTCCCAGGCTGACTGCACGCCCGTGACATGTCCACGGATCATGTCGGTGGACTCGCAGACAAGCTGTCGGTCACTGACTGGCTCGAAGACCGAGGCGGAAAGAGCGGGCGTGGACAAGACCCACACGGCTAAGACCATGCTCGCAGTGAGCGTCACACGCATCGGGCTTGCCCTCGAAGCTGCAGGAGAGAGACTGCTCAACGCTTACAATAATCCAGGAGCTGTGGCCTGTCAAGTCGCTTCACGGAAACAGCGCGCACGAATGGACGGATAACCGTTTACACGCGAGGCGTGCGTCGGAATCCGAAACAGCTGAGCCACCCGAGGCCCAGCAACAGCAGGCTCGACGGCTCTGGAATCGGCGACTCGGCGACAGCGGCTTGGAGGACCTCATCGCCATTGCCGATGTGAACGCGCCCATTCGAGAAGTACGTCCAGACGTGGCGGTTGTTGATGGTCTGGAGCTGCGCGGGGGTGGTGGCTGAGCCGTTTTGGAACGGGTCGTCCCGATAGCCGAAGAGGTGGACGTCGTCCCAGCTGATGAACCCCTCCATCACCACCCAGTGGGTATTGGTCATCAGTTCGATGTCTTGTCCACGCGCGAATTCCCGCTGGAGCCACTCCCAGGTGATGGGGCCATCGTTGCGGGCGGTCCCGTTGCCATTGGGCTCGGTGTAGTTCCCGTTGGTGGGAAGCTTCACTCCGCCGGTGTAGTGGATCTCCAGCGGCAGATTGTGCTCGAGGGCGTACTGGAGCTTGCCCTGGACCTCCGTATCGTCCCAGTTGCCGGTGTTGGCATTGCCCATGTTGCCAGCCAGCTCCGTCTGAGTTTCCTCGAGCGTCTGCGTCAGTCCGTAGTTGTGCTGCGCGTTGAGCCAGTGCAGGCTGTTGGTCGCAGCGCCCGGCCCGCAGAAATTCTGCTCTTGCACGACGTTCGGCATCCCCGTATGCCAACCCGTTTCTACACCAAGAAACGGCGCGCCAAAACTGACGGGGATCGGCGTGGGAGGATTCAGCGCCGTGAACCCCGAGGGTACCCCGCTATTGATGATGGCGAAGGCCTCCCCCAGATCCACCGTTTGGAGGCTGCCCGAGGTTGGTGCACCGCTCAGGGGGGTGCTGGTGACGAGTGCCAGGACGTCGAGCGAGGAGAGATCGGTTCCGCGCGTGATCCCAAGATCAAAGTAGCTGGTGCTGGAGAAGCTACTCGTGCCGGTCAGCGATGAGGGAACAAGCGGATGGTTTTGCACGATCCATTGCGGATCCGAGCCGGGATTCGCCACCAGGTTGATCCATTCCAGGCTGCTGCCCTGGTCGTAGGCCACGTTGAACTGGCCCCACTCGGAATCGGCTACGACCAATGATCCGTCTTGGGTGAAATCAACCTGGTCAAGACTGAAGGTCAGCGAGGCCCACAGGGGGGTGGGGCACACCAACGCCAGGCTCACCGCCCACATCCCGACTCGTAGAAGGGCTCGTCTCATGGCGTGTAATGCCTTGACGGACTGGCAAGCGCACGACGGACACTCACAGGAGTGAGGCCGCGGATCAAGTGAGCACAATCCGTGCCACCACGACTTACAATCGCTTCGCGATGCTCAACCGACGTTGCGTCAAAAAGATACCTCAGCAATGGGGTGCGTCGGGCAAGATAGGCCGGTAGCCGTCGAGTGGCGCGATTATCAGACAGGTGGTGCATCGTGACAACATCCCCGCATCGTGACGCCGCTGGCAGGCGTTCCTCTGGACTTCAGAGCCTGGTGTGAAGAGCTGAAGAAAGAACCCGTATGCCCCACGCGACCAGAAGCATCCCAGAGATCCGGCTCACCCATCCACGGGCCGGCGCGATCTTCTCTATGAGCACGACCGCACTGATCAGCGCAACCCACCCCAGATGCATCACGCCAACTGCGAACAATACCGCCATGAGCAGCCAGCAGCAACCCACGCAGAAGGCGCCATGCCGCGCGCCCATGAGCAACGTCCCGAGGGCGCCTTCCCGCCACTCGGTCATGAGGAAGGTCAGGGGACTTTGGCAGTGCACCAGACACGCACGCTTGAGCGGCGTGAATTGAAAAATCCCAGCGAGAATGAGCAACCCACCGCTGGCGGCTGGGCTCAGAAGCACCATCGAAGAGGAGAGAAGGGCGGTCGTATGCAATACCCATTGGCCGGCCGCCGCTACCGCGCTGAACAGCGTCCATACGGCGAGATAGCCTCCGAGGAACACACTCGTCGATACGAATGGTCGGTTTTGCTGCCGGCGCCGCCGGCTCACGGCGGCGAACGTCAGCGCCGTGGGGGCCACTGAGGGCGCCATCATGGCGACCATCATCACCGCCCACATGACGAAGAGCCACCAGACCTCGATCAGGCTCCACGCGCGCTGTTGCGGACCGGAGAGGCTGGCCATCATGGCCATGCAGTCCATCGTGCGCGTGTCCTGGATCAAATATGCCCACGATACGGTGGTCACACACGCCAATCCTGCGCCGATTGCGAGGCGATCGCGTTCGAGGATCTGTTCAATGGCGGGGAGATGTGTTGGCATCCGACGGGACACCTACTCTGCGAGATCAGTTCCCGTAGCGGATCTTGGCCACGAACGCCGCTTTATTTGGCCAGGAGTAGTTGAGGTCGCCGGACGTCACCCGGCCCGTTTTCGCTGAGACGCACAGCCCGGACTTAAAGATGAACCCGGTCTCATGCTCAATACGGATCGATTCCTCCGTTCCGGTGACAGGATTCCGGATCGACTCGGTCTCGATCGCGACGGCGTCGCCCAGGCGCGCGCTGCCATGCTTGCCGTTGACCGAAAACTGGACCGGGACAAAATACGGCCCGCCGAGCGTCGTGACCGTAGCCGCGATGATCTCGAAGGGAATCCCGCCGGCCTGCCCGGAGGCGATTTGAATGATAGCGTCTCGCTGCTCGGGGGTTGCCTTCTCATCGATGAAGAGGTGCAGGGTGCCGTTGCCTTTATGAATCGCCTCCGGCCAACGGGCTGCGAAGCCGAAGCTGACACCATGCAGCTTTACGTCGCCATACTGGCCGCCGGTGATGCGCCATGCGCCCATACCCTCGCATGCTCCCCGCGTTGGTGGCGCTTCAAACTCGCAGGGGCAGCCATAATCACAATTGCAGGCCTGCAGAT
>JACQRE010000031.1 GCA_016206585.1 Candidatus Omnitrophota bacterium
ATGATGACCTGGGTGTCGGACAAGTCCGGGATCGCGTCCAGCGGCACGCGCTTCACCGACCAGATCGCCCCCACCATGGCGGCGGCGACGAGGAGGAGGATCAGGAACTTGTTGTGCGCGGAGAACTCGATGACCCGCGCAATCACCCCGTCATGGCGCAGGCCAGGATGGAGCTCATCCCTCGACTGCCGCTCGGGATGACCGCTGGACGTCGAATCAGGGCGGTCACTGGCCATGTTGGTGTCCGCTGCCTCCGCCAGCACCCTCCAGCGCGCCCTTGAGCCGGCTCTCCGAATCGATCAGGAAATTGCCGCTCGTGACCACCGGCTCCCCCTCCGCCACGCCCTGTTTGACCTCATCAAACCCATCGGCTTGCGCGCCGACGGTGACATCCCGGGGCTCAAACAGCCCCTGCCCCTTGTCCACGAAGACGATCTGCTTCTCGCCGGTGGAAAAGACCGCGCCATTCGGCACCGCCAGCACCTCGCCGACGTCCACGGCAATGGCCGCGTTGACGTACATGTCCGGCCGGAGGTGCCCCGCAGGATCCTGCAGTTGCGCGCGGATCCTCGTCGTGCGAGTCATCGGGTCCACCATCTGATCGATCGCCCGGATGGCTCCCCGGAACGTCTCGCCGGACAGCGTCGGGACCTCCACCTGCACCTCCTGGCCCACGCGTACGAGCGGCAGCTCGTACTCGTACACCTGCGCGTACATCCACACCGGATCGCCCGGGTGCGCGAAGAGCAGGCTGTGCTCCGGCTCCGTCCAGCCGGCGATCTCCGTGATGAGGTCATCGCTCAGCCCGAGGTGCTTGAGCCGGATGCGCGTGGAATCGACCATCCGCTGCGCCTGGGCCACGATGTCCTCCGGTGCCGTCTGCTCCTGGGCCCGCTGGAGCGTTTGGATGGATTGGATGTACTCAACCTGGGCTTGGTACAGCTCCGGATCGTGGGCGATGGTGCCAGCCGCGCGGATCGTCTTGGTTAGGCGGCGGCGCTCCACCGGCGAGGTCTTGACGCCGATGAGCTGCTGCTTCTGCGGGGTGAGCAGGACCGGCGCATACCCCTGCGGCGTTCCGCTGGTCGCGCTGGCATGCGCTTCCTCATAGACGGGGACCAGGTCCATCCCCATCGGCGACTTGCCGGGCCCATCCGCCTTGTAGCCGGGGATCATGGGGTCGGTCCAGTACAGGAGCTTCTTGGTACGAGGGGGTTCGTCCGCCTCGGCAATGTGCGTGCCACAGATCGGACAGGTGACCTTCTCGCCGGGCCTCGCGACGACCGTCATGGGGCACGGGCGGCCATCATGCAGCTTGGAGCAGTTGTGCAGGATGCAGATCGACTCGAACTTCTTGGCGATGGCCGCCTGCGGGTCGGTCGGACGCCCCCGGCTCATTCCAGGCGCCGGCGATGCCGGTTCGGTTTCCCGTTTCACGAGCTTCATGTTGCAGATGGGACAGTCGCCGGGCCGATCTGACGTGTACGTGGGATGCATAGGGCAGTAGTACGTCGCCTTCAGCGAGTCTTGAGTGGCGAGCGTGGAGTGGCGAGTGGCAAACCACACCGACCCCGCTACAAGCGCCACAACTCCTCCAATGACCATGAGACGGGTCGTTGGTTTCATGGGGTTGGTCCTCCAATGGCAAGCCGCAGATTGGACATGCCCAGTTCGTGGTCGGCTTTCGCCTTGTAGTAGGCCAGCTGGACGTCCCGCAGCATGCGCTGGGCGTCGATCAACTCCAGGAAGTCGCTGCGCCCCGCCTCGTACCCGGCCAGGGCGACCTCGACCTGCTGTTTGGCTTGCGGGAGGATCGACAACTCGTACATGCGCACGGCGTAGTCGGCCGCCTGCACCGTGCTGTGGGCCTCGTGGACGGCGAGCAGCACCTCGTTCTTCATCTCCTCGTACTGCGCCTCGGCCTCTTTGACATCGTGATTGGCGCTCGCCCACTCGCCGCTCGCCCCTTTCAGCAGCGACCAGACCGGCACGGTGACGCCGAGGAACGTGTCGTGCTCGCGGATGCCGGATTCGCCCTTGAACTGCCGCGACTCGATCCGTCCCGTGAGATCCGGCAGCCAGTTCGTCATCGCCAGCAGGCGGCTGGTCTTGGCCCGCTTAATCCCCAGCTCGAACACCTTCAGTTCGGGCCGCCTCGCCACGGCCATCCGGTCGAGCTCAGGCCGGGAGCTGTTCAGCAGGCTGAGGTCGACGTCTTCAGCCAGGTCGTAGCGGGCTTCCAGCGATCGGTTCAGCAGGTGGGAGATGTGCGCTTCCGCGGTGTGCTCTTCCGCCTGGGCCGCCGCGATCTCGATGTCGACCTTGGCGCGCTCGATCTGCGCCTTCAACAGATCCTGCTGGGAGCTTTTGCTGGTCTCGTACCGGCCCTGGACGGCGGAGGCGAGCTTGTCGAGCAGGATGCGGACTTCCTGCAGGACCGCCAGCGTCTTCTTGGCGAGGTACGCCTTGTAGTACGGCTGCTCCAGGTGCCAGACGACGTCCCGTTCGGCTTCCTTATAGCGCTGGTAGGCCATCTGGGCGTCGCGCGAGGCGATCCGGCCGCGCAGCAGCAGCGTGGTGGGAAACGGGATCGTCTGCGCGACCATGTACTCGTTGTTGGCCCGTCCGGAGAACTCGAACAGGTCCGGCTGGCCCTCGACGTCGACGCCGAACATCGGATCGTCCGGCAGCCAGGCGGCGATCACCCGCTTGCGGGCCGCCTCGTAGGCGTGCCGCTTGGCCTGCAGGCCAGGGCTCTGGCGCAGGACCTGGTCGATCAGCGCATCCAGCGTGACGCGTTGCGCCTCAACCGTGGCGGTGTCACGGGCCGAGTCAGCCCAGGCAGGTGGTGTTGGCAGGCGCGCGGCGAGAGCCATCGCCGCCATCATGAGTGGAACACCCCACCGCATCCGTATCATTTCCCTCCCCTCCTTCCGATCCGTGGACGTCGTGCCGCACGAACACGAGCCGTCGGAGGGGTTACAGCCGGAGGACGCAGGCGAGGAGGTAGCGTTTCTGGGGTGGCGAGTGGGAGGCGGTGGCAAGCGCCAGCCGGGAGGCGGTGCGGTCGGCCGGCGAGGTGGCATCGGGAGCCAACGGTTCAAGTTGGAGAAGCGGCCAGAGGCGGATGGTTTCCGCGACGGGATGGACGGCGGAGAGCCGCTCGGCCGCCGACGGGTCCGCGCAGTTCATCTGGCAGCCCATCGGTGCAGCGTGCGCGCCGGACGAAGGACAGCAGCAGCAGTCGGTCTCGGGCTGGCAGGCCAACGCAGCGCTCGCCGCGGGCGCGGCGGCCAGGCTGAGGCCGAGTAGAAGGCTGATCGCGAGACGGCGGGTCACCCCACCACCTGTTTGGGCCTGCCGTAGGCAGGCCGGCCAACCGGCATGGAATGTTCGATGTGGTGGGGTCATTTCACGAACCGGTGGATGGTCTGCATCAGTTCGCCGATCTTCTGCTTCCCTTCCCGCTTGCGGATCGCGGTGCTGACGCAGGTGTTGATGTGGCCGTTCATGACCTTCAGCGACACCTGGTCCAGCGCCCGGCGGACCGCCGTCAGCTGCTGGATGATGTCGATGCAGTAGCGGCGCTCCTCGACCATCCGGGAGATCCCCCGGACCTGGCCTTCGATGCGCCGCAGCCGCGGCAGCAGTCCGCTGTGTTTCGGAACGGTGGCCATGATGGATACCTAAGGGGAGTATACATACTCTAGGGGGGTATGTCAAGGGTTGCGGGTCGCTACCGGGTTCTTCGCACGCCCCTGTAGGGCGCGTGGCGCTCGGTGTACTCGACGATCGTCCGCATCATCCGCACGACCTCCACCGGGTACTTGCCAGTGGCCGTCTCGCCCGAGAGCATGACGAAGTTCGAGCCGTCGATCACCGCGTTGGCCACGTCGGTCACCTCGGCGCGGGTCGGCTCCCGGTGCTCGATCATGTGCTCGAGCATCTGGGTGGCGGTGATCACCGGCTTCTTCACGTGGTTGCAGGCCGCGATCATCCACTTCTGGACGATGGGGATCGAGATGCCCAGGTCGCCGCGGGCCACCATGATACCGTGCGCGGTCCGCAGGATGGAGGCAAAATTGTTCACCCCTTCCCGGTTCTCGATCTTGGCGATCACCTTGGCGTGCGGCAGCGCGACCGCAAGCCGCCGCTTGACCGCGTCCACGTCGGCCGCCGTGCGGACGAACGACTGGCCCACGTACTCGATCCGGTGCGCGATGGCGAACTCGAGGTCGTAGAGGTCCTTGGTGCTGATCGGCGGGAAGTTCAGGTGGATGCCGGGGATGTTGACCCCCTTGCGCTCCCCCAGCTCTCCGCTCTGGACGACCAGGGTGTCCAGATGGTCCGTCCGGCTCCGGACGACTTTCAGCGCGATGGTCCCGTCCGCGATGTAGACCATGTGGCCGGGACTGATCTGGAGGAAGGAGCCGGGATAGTCGAGCGAGACGCCGGCGGCGGTTCCGGCCACCGGCTCGCGGAACAGCGTGAACCGCTGGCCCGGGGTGAGGATGACGGGACGGCGGTGGCGCAGCGTCCCGCTGCGGATGCGGTGGCCCGCGAGATCCTGCAGGATCTCCACGTGGCGCCCGGTCTGCCGGCGCTCCGCCTGCCGGATCAGGCCGAGCATCTGGGCATGCGCCTCCGCGGTACCGTGAGAGAAGTTGAACCGGAAGACGCTCACCCCCTCGCGGATCATCCGCTTGAGAGTGTCCACGCGCGCGCACGCCGGCCCGACCGTCGCAATAATTCGTGTTCTCATGGGAAGAAGGAGGGAGTGGACGAAGTCACCACGTCACCAGGACACCAGGTCACCCAAAAGGAGCGTTTTGTCTCGGCTTTTACGGGGGACCTGGTGACGTGGTGACCTGGTGACCTCATGAAGTGTGATCGAAAAACTCCGCGTGAGTGGAGTGGACGGGCGGGTTCGCGCTGACGGGCAGCGACAGCTCCAACTCGGTTTTGCCGGGGATGCACACGTCCTTGCAGGCCAGCCACTGGACACGAGCCCGGAGCGGGAGATCTTCGTACGGCCCGCCATCCGTGCGGCGCAGCGGATTGAACGTGATCGCGCTGTAGAGCACCACACTGCCCGAGTAACCGTTGGTGCGGATGTCGCCCGGATCGATGAACTGCTGCGGGGATGGATACTCCAGGGGACCGAACGAGACGGCAGCCGGTCCGGACCAGGTGATCTTCGTGGGCAGCCCCGCGTCACCTGGCTCCTTCGCGTAGATATGCCAACCTTCCTCGATCTCGAAGTGGACCCCAACGCGAGTTTTGCCTCCTGGCTGGATTGAGGCATGCTCGGTGATCAATTCAGTCTTTACCTGGTCAGAAATCATCTCGGCTCGCTCGCCATACCATTCATCGAATGTCAAACCCGTGCTCGCATTCCCAGCAAGCAGGAGCATGGCAACGGCAACTGGTCGTACTCTCTCAGTGGTCTGCATGTGACCTGGTGACGTTGTGGTGACCCTTGGCTATTGCCCGCTTTTCGCCGGCATCCCCTGGTTCTTCATGACGCGGTCCATGCTATCCTTCCAGCGACCCGCCTCCATGATGGGCAGGTTGGCTTCGGTGGGCACGTAGATCACCACCATCTGGTTCGTCTGGAGCCCCTCGATCCACCGGTACCGGAGGTAGTTTTCCGTGATGCTGCCGGCGATGATCTCGTTGCTCTTGGCGACCCCCGTGGCGCGGGCCACCTCGATCTCCGCGTCCTTCTTGGCCTTGGTCAGCTCGAACTCCTTCTGGAACGACTCCTGCTCGGCTCGCAGCTTGGCCTCGATGCTCATGGCGAAGCTCGGCGGCAGCCGCACGTCGCGCAGCAGGACGTCCTGGACGATAAAGCCGCGCGGCTCCAGCTTGGTCCGCAGGAACGCGAGAATCTTATCCCCGATCTCCTTGCGCCCCTCATCGCTGTAGAGCGCCTTGACCGCATAGCCGCTGACGACGTTGCGGATTGCTTCGCGGATGTAGGGCTCCAGCACGGTCTGTTCGTAGTCCCGCCCGATCGACTTCCGGATGGCCACCGCCTGGGCCGGCGGGACGTTGTAGATGACCGAGACATCCAGCTGCGAGATCAGCCCCTCCGAGGAGGGCACCTGGGCGGTCTCCTTGATCTGCTGGGTCTTCACGTCCCACACTTCCACCCAGCTGAATACGGGCAGGTACCAGTGCCAGCCAGGACCCAGCGCCTGATCCGAGATGTGGCCGAAGTCCGCCTTGACGCCCACCTCGCCGTCCTCCACCACCGCCAGCCCGCACCCCGACACCAGCAATGCTCCCATCACGACCAGTGCAAGCCGAAAGGATTTCATGTCCCCCTCCGTATTGTTCGATGTTCATTGTTCGATGTTCGATGAAGCCTCATTGAACATCGAACTTTGAACATTGAACACATCCTCACTCCCATTCTATCGTCGCCGGTGGTTTCGACGAGATGTCATACACCACTCTGTTCACGCCCTTGACCTCGTTGATGATCCGGTTCGAGATGCGCTCCAGCACGCCGCGGGGCATCTCGGCCCAGTCGGCGGTCATGGCGTCCTGGCTGGTGACGGCGCGCACCGCGATCACGTGCTCGTAGGTGCGCTCATCGCCCATCACGCCCACGGTCTTCACCGGCAGCAGCACCGCGAACGCCTGCCACAGGTCCCGGTAGAGCCCGGCGCGGCGGATCTCCTTCACCACCCGCTCATCCGCCTCCCGCAGGATGCGCAGCCGCTCGGCGGTCACCTCGCCCAGGATGCGCACCGCCAGGCCGGGCCCGGGGAACGGGTGCCGCCAGAGCAACTCCTCGGAGAGGCCGAGCAGTTTGCCCAACTCGCGCACCTCGTCCTTGAACAGGTCGCGCAGCGGCTCCACCAACTTCAACTGCATCCGCTTGGGCAGGCCGCCCACGTTGTGGTGGGTCTTGATGGTCGCCGAGGGGCCGCCCCATGCGGAGACGCTCTCGATGACGTCCGGGTACAGCGTGCCCTGCGCCAGGAACCGCGCGCCGGAGATCTTCTTCGCCTCGGCCTCGAAGACGCGCACGAACTCCCGGCCGATGATCTTGCGCTTCTGCTCGGGGTCGGTGATCCCCCGCAAGGCCGCGAGGAACCGCGCCGCGGCGTCCACGTACCGGACCGTGATGTGGAAGTGGCGGCCGAACGTCTCCTCGATCTGGGCGCGCTCCCCGGAGCGCAGCAGCCCGTTGTCTACGAAGATGCACGCGAGCTGATCGCCGACCGCCTTGTGGATCAGCATGGCGGCGACGGAGGAGTCGACGCCACCACTGAGGCCC
>JACQRE010000034.1 GCA_016206585.1 Candidatus Omnitrophota bacterium
GCGCAGCCGCTCCACTCTGGCCTCCAGCGGCATGAGCGTGGGGTGCGGCGATCCTGGATCAAGCACGGTCTGGGGATCGGGATCGAACGTGATCACGGCCCCGGTGCCGCGCAGCCGACGCGCCAGCTGCAGGGTGGTGCGGATCAGGCGTTGATGGGCGAGATGGACGCCGTCGAAGACCCCGATGGTGACGACGGGCCGCCTGGGAGGCCGGATGACGGCGCGGAACCCGGTGAGCACGCGGGGCATGGGCAGGCTCAGCGGGAGGCGTGCGCTGGAACGTCCACGGGTCTCAGGGCGTCGGCGACGTGCGCCGGGTCGGCGCCGGCCACCCACGACAGCGGCTTGGCCTCTTCGAGGCGCCAGGCTCCGACGGAGAGGCGCGTTAAACCGGCCAGATGCCCGACGGTGCCGAGGCGCTCCGCGATCGACTCCGCCAGCGTCCGCACGTACGTGCCCGCGGAGCACCGCACGCGGAACGTGATGGCCTGCTCCTCGCAGCCAATCAGCGCCACGTCAAAGAGGTGCACCGTCCTGGCGGAGAGCGTCACCGGCTGCTGCCGGCGGGTCCACCAATAGGCGGGGCGCCCCTGGACCTTGATCGCGCTGTACGCCGGAGGCGTCTGGGAGAGCGGCCCCTGAAACGACCCCAGCACGGCTTCGACGCGGCCGCGCTCCAGTGGTGCGACCGGGGCCGTGCGGATCGTCCGTCCCATCGCATCACCCGTGTCCGTCTGGATCCCGAGGCACAGCGTCGCCTCATAGACCTTCTCATGCCCCTGGAGGGCGTGCTGCGATTTGGTCGCGGAGCCGACCAGCAGGATCAGGAGCCCCTGCGCCATCGGATCGAGCGTGCCCGTGTGGCCGATCCGGCGGATGCCGAGCTTCCGGCGGACCACCTGGACCACATCGTGGGACGTCATCCCGCGCGGTTTGTCGATGAGGAGCATGCCGTGCAGGGGGGCTGCGGCGGTCATGACGGCGGCTCGCCTTTGAGCCGGTCCATTTTCTCGGAGAGCTCGATGACCCCGGCGATCGACGCATCGTAGCGGAACGCGAGTTCGGGAATCACCTTGAGGCGGAAGCGCTTCTTCACCAGGCTGTAGATGTAGCCGGCCGAGCGGTCGAGCACCTCCTGCGAGCGGTCCCGCTGCGCCTCGTCGCCGAGACAGCTGAAGAGGACTGTGGCGTGCCGGAGATCTTTGGACATCTCGAGGCGCGTGATCGTCACGAATCCCAGGTTCGGGTCCTTGAGCTCCTGATGGATGATCATGGCGATCTCCTGCTGCAGCTCGTTCGCCAATCGGGCCATCCGGTTGTCATGCATGCGCGTCCCTCCCACCCCTCAGCAATAGTCCCGTTCGACGCGGATCAGCTCCACGAGACGGGTGGAGCGGATCCAGTCGGTCACATCGGTGAGGATCCGGTCGACGATCGTGCGCGTGTCCCCCAGCGTCGAGATGCCGACGGTCGCGCGCTGCCACATCTCGTTCGCATCCACCTCCGCCACCGCCACGTTGAACCGCCCGCGGATCTGGTCCTTGAGGCTCTTCACCACGGACCGCTTGTCCTTGAGCGACTGGGCGTTGGGCAGATGGACTTCCACTTGCAGCAGGCCGACCACCATCAGACAGGCCGCACGCTGCACGCTGCACGCTGCACGTGAGACGCGGGCTCCTGCGGCCTGAGGCCTGGAGCGTGCAGCCTGAACTGTGGACTCTGTGTCATGACTGGCTCGCTCCATCCAAGAACGTCGCGAGCTCATGGAAACACGCGATCGGATCGGGCTCCTCGCCCATCCGCTCGAGCTCCTTCTGGAGACGGCCGCCGTTCAGCCACCCCAAGGCACCCGCCTTGAGCGCCTCCCGCAGGAGGCGGGCGGTCCCCGCCTCCCATCGGAGCGCAAAGCGGTGCCGGAACCGGATGCCCCGCAAGATCCGGCTGGGGTCATCGAGGAAGCTCCGGTCGTGCAGCACGCGCAGTGTCAGGCGCTCCAGATCGGCTGCGCCCCGAAACGGGTCGATCAGCGTCCCGAAGCTCGCCGGGGCGATCGCGGCCGCCATGGCGTTGATCGTGAAGTCGCGGCGGAACAGGTCATCGTGCAAGGTGCCCGGTGCCACGCGCGGATACGCACCCGGACGCGCGTACGTCTCGCGCCGGCACGTGGCGAAGTCGATCCGCCCGCGGACGCGCCCCGGCAGCTGCAGCGTCGCAGTGCCGAATTGCCGGTGCACCCTCACCGTTCCCCGGAGGGCGCGGCCGACCGCCTCCGCCACCTCGATCCCTCCGCCCTCAACGGTCACGTCCAGGTCCTCGGTGCGCCACACTCCGGTCATCCAGTCGCGCACGCACCCGCCCACCGCATAGGCGGGACGCCGAAGCCCCTCGGCGAGGCGGCCGATTTCCCGCAACACCGGTTCCACGTGGCGGGGAACGACGCATCGTCTTGTACGGCGAGCGGCCGGCTCCATTATGGTCTCGGATGGAACTTCTCGTGCACGGACTTTAATCGCGACCGATCCACGTGCGTATAGCGCTGGGTCGTCGCGATATTGGCATGGCCGAGGAGCTCCTGCACCGTGCGCAGGTCGGCCCCCCGTTCCAGGAGGTGGGTCGCAAAAGAGTGGCGCAGCGTATGGGGGCCGATCGTCTTGGTCATGAGTCCGGCCTTCGCGTAGCGCCGCAGCAGCTGCCAAACGCGCTGGCGGGTCAGCCGCCCGCCCCGCCGGTTGACGAACAGCGCGGCGGCTTCGGGACGCCGGGCGACCAGCCGGGGACGCGACGCTGCGAGGTACCGTGCCACGGCGTCGGTCGCCGCGCGGCCCAGCGGCACGATGCGCTCCTTATTGCCCTTCCCGATGCACCGGAGGAACCCTGCGTCGAAGTTGCAGCTGCCCACATCCAGCGATACCAGCTCCGAGACGCGCAATCCCGTTCCATAGAGCAGCTCCAGCATGGCGACATCCCGCACCCCGAGTCCTTCGGGGCTGACGCTGCCGAGCAGCCGCTCGACTTCCTGA
>JACQRE010000001.1 GCA_016206585.1 Candidatus Omnitrophota bacterium
AGTCGCCCAGCGAGGAGAAGTTGGGGTTCCAGAGGTAGCCGAGCCCGTTCATGATGCTCCACTCCGGCCGGGACGGATCGGGTGCCCCCAAGCTGAAGATACGGATGACCAGCAGGAACGCGAAGAGGAACAGGACCGGCAAGAACACCTTGGACACGAACTCGATGCCCCGCCGGATGCCGCCCGCCACCACCACGAGGTTCAGGGCGAACGTCACCAGGAAGAAGAAGTACGCCGTGCCGATATTGGGGAAGGTCTCGTTGGGCGCCAGCCCCTGGAACGCCTTGAGGAAGGCGCCCATCGTGGCCGGGTCGCTCGCCTTGTCGTACACGCCGGCCAACGCAAAGTAGCTAAAGGCCAACGTCCAGCTCTCGATGTAGGTGTAATAGAGGAAGATCACCCACGGCCCGAACGTGCCCAGCAGCCCCAGGTACTTAGCACCCCGCCAATGCCACATCTCGGTGAACGCTCCGGAGGCGGTGTTGTGCCCATGGGCGCCGCCGTAGCGGCCCATCGCCCACTCCACGACCGCCAGCGGAATGCCCAGGAGCAGCAGCGCGACGAAGTACGGGATCATGAAGGCCCCGCCGCCGTGCTGGGCAGCCTGGACCGGAAAACGGAGGAAGTTGCCCAGCCCGATGGCGCTGCCCGCCACCGCCAGGATGATGCCCAGCTTGGAGCCCCAGCGGTCCATCCCGCCGTGCGCGTTAGCACTCATCCCTGCTCCCATACTCAACGGAGATGAGCGTCAGTCCCCGGGCGGGCGCGACCGTCCCGGTGAGGCGGCGGTCGCCGGTCGTGAGCATCCGCCGGATCGTGCCGGCCGGCAGTCGCCCCCGGCCGACGTCGATCAGCGTCCCGGCGATGGTGCGCACCATCGTGTGCAGGAAGCCGTTGCCTTCCACGTCCAGCTGGACCTCCTGGTTGCGGCGCGTCAGCGAGATGCCGCCGATCGTCCGGGTCGTCGTCCGGCGGTTCACCCCCACACCAACGTGGTTGGTGTGGGGGCCTGCTCCCCCACCCCGGGTGAAGGCGCGGAAGTCGTGGCGGCCGCGCAAGGCGGCCGCTTCGCGACGCATGCGGGCAACCTGGAGCGGCGCGCGCACCTGATGGACGTACGGCCGGATGAAGGGCGAGGCGACGGTCCCGGTAAAGATTCGGTACCGGTACCGCTTGCGGATTGCGCGATACTGCGCGTGGAAATGGGCGTCAACCTCCTCCAGGCTGAGCACGGCGATATCCGCGGGCAGGAGCTGATTGAGCGAATGGAGCAGCTGCGCGCACGAGCTGCGCGAGCGGGTCCTGATGTGGGCGACCTGCGCCATCGCGTGCACGCCGGCGTCGGTCCGGCCGCTTCCGACGACGACGACCCGCTCGCGCAGGATCCGCCGCAGAATGGTTTCCAGCGTCCCTTGAATCGTCGGCTTGGACGCCTGGTGGCCATGCTGCACCTGCCAGCCGCCGTAGCGCGTCCCGTCGTAAGCAATGGTCAGCTTAAGAGTCCGCATGAAGAGTGCCTCGGCGAGACAAAGTGAAATTCAGTGAACCGAAGTGAAACGATGTGGCGATATCTTCACTTCACTTTGCCACTTCAGTTCACTCTGCCACTGATGAGTAATTCCGCAATCTGCACGGCGTTCGTCGCGGCACCCTTGCGCAGGTTGTCGCCGCTGACCCACAGCACCAGCCCATTGCGGACCGACTCGTCCCGGCGGATGCGCCCGACCAGCACGGCATCCTGCCCCGCCGCCTCGATCGGCTGCGGGTAGGAGCCGACCGATGGCGCATCCGCGAGCGCAACACCCGGCGCGCGCCGCAACAGCGCCCGCACCTGCTCGACCGAAATCGGCCGCCGGGTCTCGACCCACACCGCCTCCGAGTGCGCGAAGAAGACCGGCACGCGCACGCAGGTGGCCGACACCGGTAGGCGAGGCGCTTCGAGAATCTTCCGGGTTTCGTGGACCATCTTCATCTCTTCCTTGGTGTAGGCGCTGTCCAGGAAGACGTCGACCTGCGGGATCACGTTGAAGGCGATCTGCTTCGGCAACGGAGTGACGAGTGATGAGTGACGGGTGACAAGCTTGGAGCGCACCCGCCACTGGCCACTCGCCACTCGACACTGCCGGAGCACTCGTTTGGTTTCCTCATAGAGCTGCAACACCGCCTTGGCGCCAGCACCCGACACCGACTGGTACGTGGACACGATGATCCGCGCGATGCCGGCTCGGCGGTGAATGGGGGCCAGCGGCACCAGCATGATGATCGTCGAGCAGTTGGGGTTGGCGATCAGCCCCTGATGGCCGTTGAGCGCGTGCGGGTTGACCTCAGGCACGACGAGCGGGACATCCGACGCCATCCGGAAGGCGCTCGAGTTGTCGACGACGATGGCCCCCCGCCTGACCGCCTCGGGCGCGAACTCGAGGCTGCGGGAGGCCCCCGCGCTGAAGAGGGCCACGTCGATCCCGTCGAAGGCGCGTTTCGTCAGCGCCTCGACCCGGCGCGCCGAGCCGTGAAAGGGGATCCGCCTCCCCGCCGAACGCGATGAAGCCAGCAGGCGCAGCCCCTTGACCGGAAACCGCCGCTGCTGCAGGACCCGCAGCATCTCGGTGCCGACGGCGCCAGTCGCGCCCACCACCGCTACATTCACTCGTTTTCTTCTGGACATCGAACCCTCAAATCACCAAACACCAAATCTCAATCACCAAATAATCACCAATCACCGAATGACCAAACCGTTTGGTGTTTGGTTAATTGGTTATTGGAGTTTACTTGATGTTTGGAATCTGGTGATTGGTTATTCCTCATAGCGACTTGACGACCAAATCCCCGACTTCTTGAGTTGAGTAGCCCATCTTCCCGGCCGCCAAACTCTTCAACTTCGTGCCGGTCACCGCCATGACCGCCTGCTCCACCGCCTTCCCGGCCTTCGCTTCGCCCAGCGACTCCAGCATCATGCCGCCCGCGCAGATCGCGGCGAGCGGGTTGATGACGCGCTGGCCGGTGTATTTGGGCGCGGAGCCGCCGATCGGCTCGAACATCGACACGCCCTGCGGATTCAGGTTCCCGCCGGCCGCGATGCCCATCCCGCCCTGGATCATCGCCCCCAGGTCGGTGATGATGTCGCCGAACATGTTGTCGGTGACGATCACGTCGAACCACTCCGGGTTCTTGACCATCCACATGCAGCAGGCGTCGACGTGCGTGTAGTCGGTCTGGATGCCCGGGTACTCCGCCGCGACCTCGTTGAACACCCGCTGCCACAGATCGTGGGCGAAGGTGAGCACGTTGGTCTTGCCGCACAGCGTCAGCTTCTTGGCCTTGGCCCGCCGCGCGGTGTACTCGAACGCGAAGCGGATGCACCGCTCGACCCCCTGCCGGGTGTTCACCGACGTCTGCAGGGCGACCTCCTCCGCGGTGCCTTTGCGCAGGAAGCCGCCGACGCCCGCATAGAGCCCCTCGGTGTTCTCGCGCACGACGACGAAATCGATGTGCTCCGGGCCCTTGTCCCGCAGCGGCGTCCAGACGCCGGGGTACAGCTTGACCGGGCGCAGGTTGATGTACTGGTCCAGCTCGAAGCGCAGCCGCAGCAGGATCCCCTGCTCCAGGATCCCGGGCTTCACGTCCGGATGGCCGATGGCGCCGAGATAGATGGCGTCCACCTGGCGCAGCTCCTTCAGCGCCGAGGCCGGCAGCGTCTCGTTCGTCTTGAGGTACCGCTCGCCGCCGAGGTCGTACGGCCGCCAGTCCAGCCGGAACCCGCCCTGGCGGGCAACCGCTTCCAGCACCTTGCGCCCCTCCGCGATCACTTCGGGGCCGGTGCCGTCACCGGGGATGACCGCAATGCGGTAGGTCCGCGTCGCCGTGCGAACCGCTGTCGTTTTGGTGGTGGGATGTGTTGCCATGGCTCCTCGACTTAGTTGTGCCGTACACGCCGCAGCTGCTGAAGCAACTCCAGCGCGTCCCGATGGTAAGGATCGTACTCCAGCCCGCGCTGGAGCTGCATGACCGCTTCCTGCACCGATCCCGCATCTGCGGCGATGCGCGCCAAGCCATAGTACGCGTCGGGCAGCTGCGGATGCAGCGCCAGCGCGCGGGACAACCAGGGGGCGGCCGCAGCTCCGCGCCCCCGCGCGAACTCCAGCTGACCGAACAGGAGCGGAAAGGCGGCGTCGTTCGGGAAGCGCCTCATGCCGAATCGCAGGGCCGACTCCGCGCTGCCCCACTCTTCGGCCCCCTTGGCGGTCTCCGCGAACGCCCAGATCACGGCGGGCTGCGCCTCGCCCCCCTGGGAAACGGCCGAGCGGTACCACTCCGCGGCCCATCGGAACTCGTGCTGGTCCCGGAAAAAGTCGCCCAGTTCAGCCGCCAGGCGGCCATCGGGAGGTTGGAGGGCGGCGGACCGCTCGTAATGCCGGCGGGCCTCCGCCGCGTTGCCGAACTTCCATTGGAGCTTCCCCATCAGCGCGTGAGCCTGCGCGTGCCGCGGATCGAGGGCGAGCGCTTGCTGGAGCGCCGCCTCGCCTTTGACGAACAACCGGGCCTGGAGCGATGCCCGCCCCAGGTGCACCCATGCCTGCGCGGACTGGGGATCGCGCCGCACCGCCTCCTCGAACGCCTGGATGGCCTCCTCCTGCTCATGGCGCGAGCGCCGCAAGAACCCCAGGGCGTCGTAGAAGGCGCCGTCCAGCGCCTCCACGCGGTAGTCGGGCGCCATCGTCTGCGGGGGGGCCGCGAACCGCCGCAGCCCGTGATAGTTGACTTTGAACACGTCGTGCAGGTAGAGCGCTTTCGGGGCGTGGAACTCGACGGACGGCCGGTCGTCCTCATGCACCCAGAGCACGTCGCCGGTCAACCGCTCCACCTCGGCGTTCCCCATCAGGAAGAGCTGGAGCAGCAGCTCCGGACGATCGATCGCGATGCGCTCCAGGCTCTGCCGGACCTTCGGATCGGCCATGCGCTGTGCCACGGCGCTGAGATCCAGGCGCTGCGGCTCCATGGAGCCCACCAGCAGCAGGTCGCCGGGCAGCGAGGACCAGACCGACACGTGCGGGAACGCCGCATGGAACGTGTTCAGCATCAGCTTTACGTCGCCGGGAAAGATCCGGTAGAGCTGCAGCCACTGGCACATGATGCCGCCGGGTGCCAGCCGCTGCTTCGCCAGCTCGTAAAACTCCTTGGTAAACAGGTACGCGATCCCGGCCATCCAGGGGTTGGACGGCTCGGAGATGATGACGTCGTACTGCCGGGGACTCGCCAGCAGAAAGTTGCGGCCGTCCGCGGCATACAGGGTCGCGCGCGGATCATCGTGGATCCCGTAGTTGTAGGCCTTGAAGTAGCGCGCGCCCTCGATGACCGCCGGGTCGATCTCCGCGCAATGGATCGTCGAGAGCGGATGGCGGCCCACACTCCCCAGCGTCACCCCGCTGCCCAGCCCGATCACCAAGGCGCTCGCCGGGTTCCGGTGGAGCAGCAGCGGCAGATGGGCCGAGAGGACCTGCGTGCCCATGTCGGTGCCGTTCGAGGCGTCCGTCTTGCCGCCCACCTTGAGGAAGAGCTGGTCGCCGTCCTGGTGGACGCTCACCGTCGCGTTGAGGCTGTCCCGGTAGTAGAGCAGCTTCACCGCGCCGGCCGCCCGCTCGACCGGCACGTCCTGGTACGCCTGCGGGTTCAGGTAGACACCGGCGGCAAACACCTGCTGCCGCCAGGTCGGGACGATGACCAGGCTGCTCACCACGAACACCAGCACCAGCACCGCGCCGGATTCCACGAGGCGCATGACGGGGGTCATGCGGCGGCTCGTCAGCACGTCGATCAGGAGCCCCGCCGCGATGTTCACGCCGGCGGCGGATGCGATCGCCCACGGTAGCCCCCAGCGCGGGATCAGGACGAACCCGGCCAGAAACGAGCCCACGATCCCGCCGAGCGTGTTCACGGCGTAGACGGTGCCCAGCCGCCGGCCCAGCTGCGAGAGCCGCACCGTGACGAGGTCGCTGACGACGGGAAACAGCATCCCCATGACGATCGTCGGCAGCAGCATCGCCGCAGCGCTGACCGTGAACTGCAGCCAGGACAACCCGGCAAAGGAGCGGCCGAGCAGTGGCCACAGCCGCACGAACCACTCGGGCAGCTCGCTAAAGAGGATCACCGAGCACAACCCATAGACGCCCAACACCCATTCATAGCGGACGAACTGGCCGAACGTGGAGGCGCCCGCGCGCAGGTCCCGCCGGATCGCGAAGCTGCCCAGCGCCATGCCGCCGAGGAACGTCGCCAGCATGATGCAGAACGCATAGATCGAGCTGCCCAGGACCAGGCTGAGCGCACGCGTCCACGCGACCTCGTAGACCATCGCGGAGAACCCGGAGCACGCGAACGCAACACCCAGCCACCGGAGCAGGCTGGGAGGCGGATCCGCCTCGGTCTCTGTCTGCGGCGCGGGTGTGCTCGTCTCATGGAAGCCCAGGCTCTCCAGATGTCGATCCATGAGGAAGCACAGGCCGCCGACGCCCAGGTTCAACACGCCGGCGCACACCAGCGTGCGCTGCAATCCCAGCACGGGCAACCCCGCGAAGTAGACGAACAGCGTGCCCAGCATCGCCCCGGCGGTATTGATGCCGTACAGGGTGGCGATCTTGACCGCCCGGCCCTCGCTCGAGCGGATGAGGAAGCGGCTCAACACCGGGAACGTGCCGCCGAGCAGCGTCGTCGGGATGATGAGAATGAGCGCTGAGCATACGAACGAGGCGGCGACCAGCACCGTCTGGGAAAATCCGGACGCGCGGTAGACCGGGATGTAGAGGTGCTGGACCAGGTCAAAGAGCGGCAGCGTCAGGAAGGCGTACAGCCCGACCCCGGCCTCGAGCGCGGCGTACCAGCGCAGGCCGGATCCCTCCCGCCGGTCGATCAGGCGGCCGAAGAGCCAGCTGCCCAGCGCCAAGCCGCCGAAGAACACGGTCAGCACGGTGCTCACCGCGTGGACGGTGCTCCCGAAGACGAGGAGCAGCTTGCGCAGCCAGAGGATCTGGTAGACCAGGCCGAGCGCGCCGGAGAGGAAGTAGCAGACGAAGACGTTGCGCAGGAGGGCGCGCAGCTCAGGCGATGGCTGCGCTAGCTCGCCGGTGGCCGCGGAACTCATGCGGTGCGCGCCAGGCCGGCCACAATCCCACCACCTGCCGGGGCTTGCCGAAGGCAAGCCGTTCCAGTCGCCTCGGCCTTCAACATCGTTTGGGGACTGGAACCAGCCTCCGGCTGACCGGCAGGTGGTGGGACAAGCCCCTCCGTCGGACTGGACGCGCCGGCGTAGGACTGCTTGGACATGCGCCCCGCTTCGTAGGCGAGGCGCCCGGCCTCGATGGCCAGCCGCATCGCGCGCGCCATCTTGACCGGATCCTGCGCGCCCGCGATCGCGGTGTTCATCAGCACCCCCTCGGCTCCCAGCTCCATGGCCACCGCCGCATCCGACGCGGTGCCCACGCCGGCATACACGATGACCGGCACCGACACCGCCTCGAGGATGAACCGGATGGCGAGCGGGTTCAGGATCCCCTGCCCGGAGCCGATGGGGGCGGCCAGCGGCATCACGCACGCAGCGCCCGCGTCCTGCAGCTTCTTCGCCATGATCGGATCGTCGTTCGTGTACGGCAGCACGACGAACCCGTCCTTCACGAGGAGCCGCGTGGCGTGGAGCAAGGCTTCCGTGTCGGGCAGCAGCGTCCTCTGGTCGCCGATCACCTCCAGCTTCACCAGGTTGGAGAGGCCCGCTTCCCGGCCCAGGGCCGCGGTGCGGACCGCCTCCTCGGCGGTGTAGCAGCCGGCGGTATTCGGCAGCAGGGTGATCCGGTCGCGGTCCAGGTAGTCCAGCAGGCTCTCTTCCTGAGGACGATCGAGCTTGATCCGCCGCACCGCCACCGTCACCATGTCGGCCCCCGAGGCCTCGATCGCCTCCCGCATGACCTGAAACGTGGCGTATTTTCCTGTGCCGACAATGAGCCGGGAACCCAGGACCGTGTCTCCGATCCGCAAGCTGGCCGCTCTCTTCTTCTCGTCACTCATCACTCATCACTCGCCACTGATTATGTCCCGACCAGGGACACGGCCGGTCTGGGCTCCTCAACGACCGTCCCCTTCTCCACCACGACGATCCCGGACTCGGTCACCACGAACCGCCGCCGGTCCTCCTCCAGGTTGTAGCCGATCTCCGCGTAGCGCGGGATGATCACGTCCTTGTCGATGATCGCCCGGCGGATCTTGGCGTAGCGGCCGACCTCCACGTGCTCCATGAGGATCGCGTCTTCCACCTGGGCGAAGCTGTTGACCCGCACATCGGGCGCGAGGATGCCGCGGCGCACCTGGCCGCCGCTGATGATGCAGCCGTTGGAGATGAGCGAGTCGAGCACGGTGCCGACG
>JACQRE010000035.1 GCA_016206585.1 Candidatus Omnitrophota bacterium
GAAATAAACTCAGCGACAAGCGACAAGCGACAAGCAGCACTTTTAAAGAATATTCTTGATGTGTTGCATGTCGCTTGTCGCATGTCGCTGGCGGTGACGTATGCCAACGACGAAACGTGACTATTACGAGATCCTGGGCGTGGCCAAGGGCGCCTCGGTCGATGAGATCAAGAAGGCGTACCGGCAACTGGCGCTGAAGCACCACCCGGACCGGGTGGGGGCTGACCACAAGAAAGAGGCCGAGGAGAAGTTCAAGGTGCTCTCCGAGGCGTACGCCGTCCTCTCCGATGAGAAGAAGCGGCAGGTCTACGACCAGTACGGCCACGCCGGCTTCGACCAGCGCTACTCCACCGAGGACATCTTCCGCGGGGCGGACTTCTCCAGCATCTTCGAGGACCTGGGTGTTGGCGGCTCGATCTTCGGGGATCTCTTCGGCGGCCTCGGCCTGGGTGGCGGCCGGCGCAGCGGCCGGGGCGCTGATCTTGAGCTGGAGCTGACGCTCTCCTTCGAGGAGGCCGCGAAAGGCATCACGAGGACCGTCACCGTGCCCCGGCGGGAGGTGTGCCACGACTGCCGCGGGGAGGGCGGCGAGCGGATCAGCTGCTCCGCGTGCCACGGCAGCGGGCAGCTCCGCCAGGCGGCCGGCTTCATGGTGATCGCGCGCACGTGTAGCCGGTGCGGTGGGGTCGGCAGCACCGTGAAGAAACCCTGCCCGAAGTGCCGCGGCGAGGGCCGCATCGAGGTCGAGCGCACGATCGAGGTCAAAGTGCCGGCTGGCGTCGAATCCGGCATGCGGCTGCGGCTCTCCGGCGAAGGCGAGGGCGGCACGCGCGCCCGCGGCGACCTGTACGTCCACTTGAGGGTCAAGCCGCACCCGCTGTTCCAGCGCGACGGGCCGCATCTGCTGTTGGAGTATCCGGTCAACGTCGCGCAGGCCGCGCTGGGCGCCGAGGTCGAGGTGCCCACGATCAACGGCCGCGTGTCGATGAAGATCCCTTCAGGCACGCAGAGCGGCACGGTGTTCCGGGTGCGGGGCAAGGGGCTGGCCGATGTGCACGACGGGCGCACCGGCGATCTCCTCGTGCGGGTGACGGTGGAAATCCCCACGAGCCTCAACGCGTCTCAGCGGAAGTTGGTTGAGGAGCTGGGCCGCTCGTTAGGCGACGAAAGCTATCCAAGCAGACGGTCATTTCTAGCAAAACTCAAGGAATTGTTGAAGAGGTAGCCGTCAGCGATCAGCTTTCAGCTCTCAGCTGAAGGCTGACAGCTGATGGCTGATAGCTCAGCATGCCGACGTACGAATATCAGTGTCAGAAATGTCGACGGCGCCACGAGGCGTCCCAGTCGATCATCGCGAAGCCGCTCACCAAGTGCCCGAAGTGTGGCGGGCGGCTGAAGCGGCTCCTCGGCAGGGGGTCTGGGTTCCTGTTCAAGGGAAGCGGATTCTACATCACAGATTACCGCAGCAGTGGCTATCAGGCGGCTAAGAAGAAAGACGAGCAGGCCCCCAAAAGCAAGTCCACTTCCGGCCCAGAGTCGAGCAACAAGAAATCGTAACATGGAAGACGTTGGCGGCTTCTACATCACCCCACCACCTGCGCGAGGTTGGCTAAAGCCAACCTGGCCCGCAATCGGGCCGGGTCGGCGAAGCCGCCCCCGCGCAGGTGGTGGGGTTACCGACTACCGGAGCAAGAGCTATCGCGACGCCAAGCAGAAAGACCAACCTGCCCCCAAACCCTCCAGCTCCTCCGCAGACAGCAAGAAGACGTAAGCTCTGGTGGGCGGCGGTTGCCGCGTACGGCTTCCTGGTTCTCGTCGTCTCGGTGATCCCCATCGACGTGGAGACGCCGGTCAGCCACCTTGACAAGGTGGTGCATCTCTGCGAATATCTCCTCTTCGCGTGGCTGCTCGTCCAGGCGATCCGCGCGACCCGGCTGCGCGAAGGCGAATACCTGTGGATGGCGTGGATCTACGCGACGAGCTACGGGTGGCTCATCGAGCTGATCCAGGCGATGCTGCCGTGGCGCTCGGCGGACCTGGCGGATGCGGTGTCGAACGCGCTGGGTGCCGCCCTCGGGGTCTGGCTGGGACAACAATTTCCTAGGAGAGCTTGACGATGAAGACGCGCTGGAAGATCGTCGCCACGGAGTTCACCCACCATCTGCCCTACACGCTGGTGGGATCGCTCGTCGCCATGGCCGGGGTGTGGTGGTTCGCCACGCAGCAGCTGGACAACGGCCACACCGAGAAGCTGTTCGCCCAGGCCCGCGCGAGCTTCCACCTCTTCCACCCGCTCCACATCTGCCTCTCGGCCATCGCGACGACCTCGCTCTTCTGGCGGCATGAGCACAACATGTTGCGCGCCGCCTGGGTCGGCGCCTGGGGCACGATCATCCCCTGCGGCTTCAGCGACTACATCTTCCCCTATGTGGGTGGGCGGATCCTGGGGCAGACGATGGAGCTGCACATGTGCATCGTCAACCACCCGCAGCTCTTTTTCCCCTTCCTGGCGCTGGGCATCATCGGCGGGTTCTGGGCAGAGGAGCGGCTGACCGGCAGCCACCTCTTCTCGCACGGCGCCCACGTCTTCGTCAGCAGCGCGGCCTCGCTCCTCTACCTGATCTCGTTCGGCTTCACCGCGTGGATGACCGACGTGCGGCTGGTCTTTCCCGCCTTCCTCATCATCGTCATCGCCGTGTGGATCCCGTGCTGCATCAGCGACATCGTAATCCCGGCCGCCTCCGCGCGGCAGGGCTGCGCCTGCCCCGACCACACGCCGCACGGATGACGGCGATCCGGCCGTTTGCCGCGCTGCGCTACAACCCCGAGCTGGTGCCCGACCTCAGCCGCGTGATCGCCCCGCCCTACGACGTGATCGGCCCGGACGAGCAGGAGCAGCTCTACCAGCGCTCCCCCCACAACATCGTGCGGCTCACCTTGGGCCGACAATCCCCGGCGGACAGCGAGCGGGACAACCGCTACACCCGCGCTGGGCGCGACTTCACGGAGTGGAACGCCCAGGCCATCCTGCGCCGCGACGCGGCTCCCGCGCTGTACCTCGTGGAGCACGTGTTCGCTGATGGGGGGGCGACTCGAACCCGGCTGGGCTTCATTGCGGTGATCGAGTTCGATTCCGCAGCCGAGCCCTCGGTGTACCGCCACGAGGCGACGCTGGCGGCACCCAAAGCCGACCGGACCAAGCTGCTGGAGGCGGTGCCGGCGAACCTGGAGCCGATCTTCTGCGTCTATCCGGATGCGGGCGGGGCGATCCAGGCCCGGCTGCGTCGGGCCGCGGCCGCTTCGCCGACAGCCCAGACGGCCATGAACGGAGACTCGGTCCGGCTGTGGGCGTTGACTGACCCGGAGCGTGTGGGGGCGGTGACGCGGGCGGTCTCCTCGGTCCCGCTGCTGATTGCGGATGGACACCACCGCTTCGAGGTCGCCTATGCCAACCGCCAGCGCTACCCGCGGCTCATGAGCTACTTCGTGTCGATGGCTGAGCCATCGCTGGTCGTGCGGCCGATCCACCGGATCGTCGCATCGCCGGGCGGCCCCAGCGTTGAGGCGCTGCGGCGGCTGTGCACCATCGAGCCGGCCCGCGATCTGGCCTCGCTGCTGGAGTGGCTGGCAGCCTCCCGCGCCGGCGGAACGGAGGAGGGGCGGTTTGGCTACTACGACGGCCGGACCCTTCATCGGGTCGCCGTGTCGCCGGAGACGCTGGCGCGGTGGCTGATGGCGCCCGCGGTGCCGCTGCCGCTCGCGAAGCTGGACGTCTCGCTGCTGCACAGCCTGGTGCTCCCCGCGCTCGGGACAGACCCCTCGGACATCCGCTACACGGCGGACGCTCCCGAGGCGATGCAGGCGGTGGACCGGAAGGAGGGGGGTGCGGTCTGGCTGCTGCGGGGGATTCCGCTCACCCAGGTGCACGCGCTGGCCGTCCAGGGGTTCTCGCTGCCGCCGAAGTCCACCTACTTCTATCCCAAGGTCCCGTCCGGACTCGTCATCAATCCGCTCGTCTAAGCAACATGCAACAAGCAACATGCAACACGGCCAGCGACAAGCGACAAGCAACACTTCAGAAGCCCATCCTTTAAAAGTGTAGTAGTTCCGTGTTGCATGTCGCTTGTGGCTTGTTGTTGGAGTGTGTTACCATAATGAACTTGCCATGAAGCTGTTCAGCCGACGCCAACCGACCCTCACCCGACGCTCCCGGCGCGAGATCCCCGCCGGCCTCTGGACCAAGTGCGAGGCCTGCGGCCAGCTGATCTACAACAAGGCGCTGGACGAACACCTCCGGGTCTGCCCCAAGTGTGAGTTCCATTTCTCCCTCACCGCCCACCAGCGGCTCCAGTTGACGATCGATGCAGGTACCTTCGAGGAATGGGACGCGGACCTCAGCCCGATGGATCCGCTGCAGTTCAGCGTCCCCCGGCCGTACGCGGACAAGGTGGTCGAGGAGCAGCAGACCTGCGGCATGACCGACGCCTGCGTCACAGGGACGGGGCGGCTGGACGGTCATGAGGCGGTCATTGGGATCACCGATTCCCGGTTCATGATGGGCTCGATGGGCTCGGTGGTGGGCGAACGGCTCACGCGGGCGATCGAGCGGGCGGCCGAGCGCCGCCTGCCGCTCATCATCATCTCGGGCTCCGGCGGTGGGGCCAGGATGCAGGAGGGCATGCTCAGCCTCATGCAGATGGCGAAGACCTCAAGCGCCTTGATGCGGCTCGACGAGGCCGGGGGGCTGTTCCTCTCCGTCCTGACGCACCCCACCATGGCGGGTGTCCTGGCCAGCTTTGCGACGCTCGGCGACCTCATCATCGCGGAGCCCAAGGCGCTCATCGGTTTCACCGGGCCCCGCGTCATTGAGTCGACGATCCGGCAGAAGCTGCCGGAGGGGTTTCAGCGCTCGGAGTTCCTGCTGGACCACGGCCTCATCGACCTCATCGTGCACCGCCGGGAGATGAAAGCGACGCTCGCGCGGCTGCTCCGCCATTTCGGCACCTGACCGCATGGCGCACGTGAACCTCCAGCACGTGTCCAAGGTCTACGAGAGCGGCGTGCTGGCCGTGAAGGAGGCCAATCTCAGCGTGGAGAGCCGCGAGTTCCTCGTCATCGTCGGGCCCTCCGGCTGCGGCAAGTCGACGCTCCTGCGGATGGTCGCCGGCCTCGAGGAGGTCACCTCGGGCGAGGTCCGCATCGGCGGCCGCATCGTGAACCACATCCCCCCGAAGGACCGCGACATCGCGATGGTGTTCCAGAACCACGCGCTGTACCCC
>JACQRE010000043.1 GCA_016206585.1 Candidatus Omnitrophota bacterium
GGCCTACGGCGGGCTGGGGCTGTCGCTGACCAACTATAACCGCGTCATCACCCTGCTGGGCAGCTACTGCGGCTCCACGACGGTGTGGCTCAGCGCCCATCAGAGCATCGGAGCCCCCCAGCCGCTCATGCTCTTCGGCACCGAGGAGCAGAAGCGCCGCTACCTGCCGAAGCTGGCCCAGGGCACCATCTCCGCCTTCGCGCTGACCGAACCGGACGCCGGCTCGGATCCCGCCAACATGACGACGACCGCCACGTTGGCCGACGGCGGGGAGTCGTACGTCCTCAACGGCGAGAAGCTCTGGTGCACCAACGGCCCCGTCGCCGAGGTCATCGTGGTCATGGCCAGGACGCCGTCGGTGACGGTGGCGGGGCGCGAGCGCAAACAGATCACCGCATTCATCGTCGAGCGCTCGATGCCGGGTGTTGCGGTCGTGCACCGCTGCGAGTTCATGGGGTTGAAGGGGATTCAGAACGGCGTCCTGCGCTTCACCAACGTGCGCGTGCCGAAGGCCAACATCGTCTGGGGGCCCGGGTTGGGGTTGAAGCTCGCCCTGATCACGCTGAACGCCGGACGGATGGCCATCCCGGCTGGCTGCGTGGGGACGGCCAAGCGATGCCTGCAGATCACGCGCCAGTGGGCCAAGGAGCGCAAGCAGTGGGGGAGCGCCATCGGCAAGCACGAGGCGGTGGCGGTCAAGATCGGCGAGATGGCCGCGACCACCTTCGCGATGGATGCGATGGTGTGGCTCGCCTCAGCGCTCGTCGACCGCAAGACGGTGGACATCCGCCTCGAGGCGGCCATGGCCAAGCTGTTCTGCTCGGAGGCGTGCTGGCGCATCGTCGATGATACCGTCCAGATCCGGGGCGGGCGCGGGTATGAGACGGCGCGCTCCCTGCGCGGTCGCGGGGAAGCGGCGATACCGGTTGAGCGGATCATGCGCGATGCCCGCATCAACCTCATCATCGAGGGGACGAGCCAGATCATGCGCCTCTTCATCGCGCGGGAAGCGCTCGACGCCCACATGCGACTGGTTCAGCGGCTGCTGGATCCGCGCACGCCGGTCGGGAGCAAGCTGGGGGCTTCGGCCAAGGTGTTCGGCTACTACGCCGTGTGGTATCCCAGCCAATGGCTCGCCTGGACCTGGTGGCCCCGTCACGCGGCGGCCGGACGGCTGGCCGGCCATCTGCGGTTCATCGAGCGGACGAGCCGCCGGCTGGCGCGCGCGTTGTTCCATGGCGCGGCGCGCCATCAGACCCGGCTGGCGTACCGGCAGCAGCTGCTTGGCCGGCTCGTGGACGTCGGCGCGGATGTGTTCGCGATGATGGCGGCCTGTTCCAAGGCCCGGGCGATGGTACGCTTGCAGCCCTCCGAGCAGAGCCCGGTCGAGCTCGCCGACCTGTTCTGCCGCCTGGCGCGCCGCCGGATCGTGGCGGCGATGCGCAGCCTCCATCAGAACGACGACCGTCCCTGCACACGGGCCGCGCAGGACGCTCTGGCCGGACGGTTCACGTGGCTCGAAGACGGCATTCTCTGACCGACACCGGGATGACGGAGACCATCCCCGCGCTGTTCGCCCGCCAAGCCCGCTCGCTCGCCGGCCGCACGCTCTTCCTGGTCAAGCGCGAGGGGGCCTACCAGCCGATCACGTGGCAGCAGGCCGCCGAAGACGTCACCGCCCTCCGGACCTTCTTGTTGGGCCAGCAGGTCAATCCCGGCGACCGGGTGATCCTGTTCTCCGAGAACCGTCCCGAGTGGGGTGTTGCGGATCTCGCCATCCAGTCCGTCGGCGCCTGGACGGTGCCGATCTATCCCACCCTGACGGAGCCGGATCTCCGGACGATCTGCCGGGATTGCCGGCCGGTGGCCTGTGTGGCGTCCACCTCGGATCAGGCCACCCTCCTGGTCGAGATCGGCCGGACCCTTCCCTCCATCCGCACGATCATCGTGATCCAGCCCACCCAGCAGCACCATGCCCATGTCGTGGCCTGGGCCGAGGCGCTCGCGCAGGGCAGGGAGCTGGAGCCCAAGCTGCACGACTTCACCGAGCACCGGATGGCGCAGCTGCAGCCGGACGACACCGCCACGCTCATCTACACCTCGGGGACGACCGGCGAGCCCAAGGGGGTCATGCTCTCCCACCGGAACTTCCTGTCCAACGTGCAGGCGTCGCTCGAGGTCATTCCGATCACCGGGCGCGACCGGCACCTGTCGTTCCTGCCGCTGTGCCACGTCTTCGAGCGGATGGCCGGATGGTACCTCCTGCTCTCCGTCGGCGGCTCCATCGCCTACGCCGAGAACATGGACACGATCCCCCAGAACATGTTGGAGGTCCATCCGACGATCATGCTGGGCGTGCCGCGGTTCTTCGAGAAGCTGTACGCCCGCATCCAGGACAGCCTGCAGCAGGCGCCGCCGCTGAAGCGGCGGCTCGCCGCCTGGGCGTTGGGCGTCGGCCGCACGCGGATGGCGCGGCAGCTCGACGGCCGCCCCCTGTCGCCGGTGCTGGCACTTCAACACCTGCTGGCCCGTCTCCTGGTCCTGCGGAAGTTCCACGCCCGGCTGGGAGGGCGGCTGCGGTTTTTCGTCTCAGGCAGCGCGCCGCTGTCCCGGGACATTGCAGAGTTCTTCTACAGCGCCGGCGTGACGATCCTGGAAGGCTACGGGTTGACGGAGACCTCGCCAGTCATCGCCGTGAACCGCCTGCCGGTGCCACGGTTCGGCAGCGTGGGACAGCCGCTGCCCGGCGTGGAGGTCAAGATCGCCGAGGACGGCGAGATTCTCACGCGCGGCCCGCACATCATGCAGGGCTACTATCAGAAGCCGGAGGCGACCGCCGCGGTCCTGGAGGGCGGCTGGCTTCACACGGGGGACATCGGGCATCTCGACCCCGCCGGGTGCCTGGTCATTACCGACCGCAAGAAGGATCTGATCAAGACGGCGGGCGGGAAGTTCGTCGCGCCGCAGAAGCTGGAGAACCTGTTCGTCAGCGATCCGCACATCAGCCAGGCCTTCGTCTTCGGCGACAAGCGGCCCTACTGCGTCGCACTCATCGTCCCGCAGGCCGAGCGGCTGCGCCGCTACGCCGGGGAGCAGGGCATCCCCGGGCACGGCCTGCATGAACTGGTCCACGAGCCGCGCATCATCGAGTTCTACTGGAACCTGGTCCAGGACAAGCAGCGTCACCTCGCCGGGTTCGAGCAGGTGAAGAAGATCACCCTGCTGGACCAGGAGTTCTCGCAGGCCGCCGGAGAGCTGACGCCGACGCTCAAGGCGAAGCGAAGCATCATCGCCCAGCGCTACGCCGGCGTCCTGGATCGTCTGTACAGCTCATGAGCCATGTGGCCGTGCGCGAGGACTCGTGGGTCGACCCCGGGTCCGGCCGGCGGATCGCCTACCAGGTGTGGCGGCCGGAGGTCGTGCGCGCCCTGACGGTCATCGTGCACGGGTTCGGCGAGCACGGCGGCCGGTACCGGGCATTCGCCGAGCGGCTGGCCCAGCAGGGCCTCGCGGTGGCCGTGCCGGATCTCTGGGGCCACGGCCGGTCTGACGGGCGGCGCGGCGACCTCCAGCAGCTCCAGGAGTGCGTCAACGCGCTCCGGACGCTCACCGAGACGGTGTGGCTGCCGGAGACCGGGTTGCGCCGCTATGCGCTCTTCGGCCACAGCTTCGGCGGGCTGATGGCCATCAGTTGGGCGCTGTCGGCCTCTCCGCATCTGTCCCGCCTCATTGCCCAATCCCCGCTGCTGGAAGCGGGTTTCCCGATCCCGCAATGGAAAATCACCGCAGCACTCTGGCTGGCCGCGCGCTGGCCCACCGCGCCGTTTTCCATGAATCTGGACCTCCGCAAGTTAAGCCGCGATCCGGAGGTGATCCGGGCCTATCGGCACGATCCGCTGGTGCACAACCGGATGACCGCCGGCACCTACCGCGCCGTGGTGGCGTTGCGCGACGAGGTGCTCGCGCGTGCTAGCGAGGTGCGCGTGCCGGTCCTGCTCCTGTGCGGGACGGCCGACCGCATCATCTCCGTCGCTGCGGCACGGCTGTGGTACTCGCGGGTACGCAGCGAGAAGCGGCGCATCCTCTTTTCCGGCTGCTTCCATGAGCTCCACCATGAGCTAGCACAGGACGAGGTGTTGCGGTTGGTCGTCAAGTGGGCGACGGCTGATGTCGTGTAGGGGTGTCCGCAACCTCGTGGCGGCGTTGAGCCTGATGGTCGCCGTCGCGTCTCCCGGCGTGGCTGAGGAGGCCGCCGACTGGCCCAAGGTCATCGCCCAACTGCAGCAACACCTGTACCGCGCGCCGAATCATGAGGAGGCGCGCCGTCAGCTCGCGATTGCCTACAACAACTACGGCGTGCAGCTCGGAGAAGCAGGCCGGTGGGATCTGGCGGTCTCCCAGTTCCAGGAGGCGATCCGGCTGGATGGGGCGAACGAATCGCTGAGGCACAACTTCGCCAACATCCGGCTCCGGCAAGCGTACGACGCGTACCAGCGCCATCAGACCGCGGAGGCGATCCAGGCGTTGGACCACGTGGTCGCCTTGAACCCTGAGCTGGCTCAGGCGTACATCCTGCGCGGCCGCATCGAGTACGATCGGCAAAAGCTCAAGGAGGCGAAGGCCGCCTGGCAGCGTGCGCTGGAGCTGGATCCTGCGCAGACCGACGTGGCGCGGCAGCTGGAGCAGCTCAACCAGGAGCTGCCGGTCGAATCGGACTTTGAGCGGCTGTCACAGGCCCACTTCGACATCCGCTACGAAGAGCGGGTGGAGCAGCCGGTGTGGTACGATCTCCGCGATGTGCTCTTCGAGGCCCGGCGGCTCGTCGGCTCGGATTTTGCCTATTGGCCTGACCACAAGCTCGTCGTGCTGGTGTATCGCGCGGACAGCTTCAGGAAGCTGCGCCAGGAAACGCCGGAGTGGGTCGCAGGCCAATTTGATGGGAAGATCCGGGTGTCTCTGCCCAGCGTCCAGCGCGATGAAGCCTGGGTCCGGAACAGCCTGTTCCACGAGTACACCCACGCCCTCATCCATGACCTCAGCCATGGGCGATGCCCGACATGGCTCAACGAAGGGCTGGCCGAATATCAGGGCCGAACCCAGGCACCCGGCTCGCTCGCGCTGCTGACGAAGGCGTATGAGACCCAGCAGCTGGTGCCGTGGCCGCAGCTCTCCGATCAGTTGACGATGGCGCGGCCCACGGAGCAGGTGGGTCTGGGCTACGAGCAGTCGTACAGCATCGTGGCGTATCTGGCCCAGCGCTACGGCTTCTGGCGGTTCCGGCGCCTGCTCAAGGCGATCGACGGCGGCGCGGCGTGGCCCGACGCGATGGAGAGCGAATACCACCTCAAGCTATCCCATCTGGAAGAGGATTGGCGCGAGTGGCTGCCCGAGTTGCTCCGCGGCGTGACTCGCTGACCGATGAGACACGTCCTCGCTTGGGCGCTGTTTGATCTCGCCAACACCTTCTTCGCGGTCGCGATGCTGTCGTTCTACTTCCCCCTTTGGGTCGTGGAGGATGGGGGAGGGAAGGAGCTGCACTTCAGCATCGCGCTGGGCGCCTCGATGGTGTGCGTGGCCCTCCTGATGCCGTTCTGCGGTGCCGTTTCCGATGCGGCGGGCGAGCGGATGCGGTTTCTGCGCTGGACAACCTACGGGTGTGCGGTCCTGACGCTGCTCATTGGATTGACCGATCACCTGTGGGTGGCGCTGGCCCTCTTCGGCGCGGCCAATGTCTGCTATCAGCTCGGCACGGTGTTCTACGATGCGCTGCTCTGGCGGGTGGCCGCTCCGGAGACGCTCGGGCAGACCTCGGGTTTCGGCGCCGCCTTCGGCTATCTGGGGAGCGCGCTCGGCCTGCTCCTGCTGTGGCCCTTTGTGCAGGCCGGCGGCCACCAGGCCGCGTTCATGCCGTCCGCCGGCTTCTTTCTCCTCTTCGCGCTGCCCAGTTTCCTGCTCATCCGCGACGCCGCCCCCCCGACCGGCCGGATCGCATGGCTCGCGGTGATCCGGTCGGCTGCGCTGCGCCTGGCCATGACGGTGCGCTCCGCCCGGTCGTTCGTCGGCCTGTGGCGGTACTTCTGGGCGGCGTTCTTCAGCCTCAACGCCATCAACACCGTGCTGGTCTTCATGGCGGTCTACACGAGGAAGGTGCTCGGGTTCACCCACCTGGAGATCATCCGCTTCTTCGTGGTCAGCCAGTGCTTCGCCATCGCCGGCTCGCTCGTGTTCGGACGGCTCGTGCCCCATCTGGGCGCGAAGCGGACGCTCGGATGGATCTGGACCGGCTGGATGTTCGCCCTCGGCCTGCTCGCGGCGAATCCGGCCTCGTGGTGGCTCTGGATCGCCGGGCCGATCATCGGCTTCTGCCTCGGCTCCACCTGGGCGACGTCGCGGGTGCTCGTGATCGAGCTCTCCCCGAAGGACCAGCTGGCGGAGATGCTCGGGCTGGCCGGCCTCTTCGCCAGAGCCTCCTCCATCTTCGGTCCGCTGGTCTGGGGGCTCCTCGTGTCCGATCCGTCGCGCTACCGCCAGGCGGTGCTCTCGCTGGTGGTGCTGCTTGGCATCGGCGTCTGGCTGCTCCGGCGGGTGCCGGACCCGGCGCAGGTGGTGGGATGAAGCAGCACGAGATCGCCGCCCTGTTCAGCGAGATGGCCGACCTCCTGGAGTACCAGGGCGAGAACCTGTTCCGCATCCGGGCCTACCGCCGCGCGGCGCAGAATCTGGAGAGCTTCAGCGGCGATCTGGACCGGGTGAGCGCCGAGGACCGCCTAACGGAGCTCTCGGGCATCGGCGCGGATCTGGCGAACAAGATCACGGAGTACCTCTCCACCGGCACGATCGCCGCTGTGGAGGCGGTGCGCCGCCGCATCCCGCCGGGCGTCCTGGCGCTGCTTGAGGTGCCCGGCCTGGGGCCGAAGACCGCCAAGCTGCTCACCGAGCGGTTGCGCATCAAGACGATCGATGAGCTGGAGGACGCCGCCAAGGCGCACCGGCTCAGTCGGCTGCCGGGCTTCCAGGCCAAGAAGGAAGAGAACATCCTCAAAGGCATCGCCATCGTCAAGCGGGGCCGGGAGCGGATGCATTTGGGCGTGGCGATGCCGCTGGCGAACGCGCTGATGACATGCCTGGAGCAGACGCCCGCCGTCACACGAATCTCCACCGCCGGCAGCCTGCGCCGCATGCGGGAGACGATCGGCGATCTGGACTTGCTGGTGGCGTCCAGCCATCCAGCGCGCGTCATGGAAGCCTTCACGCACTCGCCGTTTAGCCAACGGGTGCTGGCCTCGGGGACGACCAAATCCTCCATCCTCACACCTGAAGGGGTGCAGGTCGATCTGCGGGTGGTAGAGCCGGACAGCTTCGGCGCGGCACTCCAGTACTTCACCGGGTCCAAGGAGCACAACGTCCGCGTGCGGGAGCTGGCGGTCCGGCAGGGGTTGAAGGTCAACGAATACGGCGTCTTTCGTGTGAAGACGAACCGGCGGCTGGCGGGCAGGGAAGAGGCGGACGTCTACAAGACGCTGGGGCTGCCGTGGATCGCTCCGGAATTGCGGGAAGACCAAGGTGAACTGGACGCTGCCAAAGCGGGCCGGCTGCCTCAGCTGGTCGAGCGCAACGATGTGCGGGGCGATTTCCACATCCACACCGTCTGGTCGGATGGCAGCGACACGCTGGAGGCGATGGCCAAGGCGGGGTCGGCCCGCGGCTACCAGTACCTGGCGATCTGCGACCATTCGCCTTCGTTGAAAGTGGCCCATGGAATGCCGGTGGCCCGGCTTCGCCAGCAGATGGCGAAGATCCGGGCGATGAACGCCCGGACCAAAGGGTTTCGCCTGCTCATGGGGGCGGAGGTGGACATCCTGAGCGACGGCTCGATGGACTATCCCGACGCGGTGCTCGCGGAGCTGGACTTCGTCGTCGGCTCGATTCACACCGGCTTCACGCAGGGGGAAGCCGCGCTCACGCGCCGGCTCATCGCCGCGATGCGCAACCCGTACGTGACGCTCATCGCCCATCCCACCGGCCGGCTCATGGGCCAGCGCGAGCCGTACCCCGTGGATCTCGAAGCGGTGTTCAAGGCCGCCCGCGACACCCAGACCGCCCTGGAAATCAACGCGTATCCCAGGCGGCTGGATCTCTGCGACACCGCCGCCAAGCGGGCCAGGGAAGCCGGTGTCATGCTGGCGGTTTCGACCGATAGCCACAGCCTGGACCAGCTCGACCAGATGGTGTTCGGGCTGGGCGTCGCGCGCCGGGCCTGGGTGGAGCCCGCCCAACTGCTCAACTGCCTGACGCTGGATCGGCTGCTGAAGTGGGTCGCCCGCAAGCGGGCACGAAGCCCCAGCACATGAGCGGCCCATTCCGGTCGGGGTTCGTGGGGATCGTGGGGCGGCCCAACGTGGGCAAATCGACCATGCTGAACACGTTTCTGGGCGAGAAGATCGCCATCGTCTCGCCGAAACCGCAAACGACCCGCCACCGCATCCTCGGAGTGTTGACGCGCGAGGACGCCCAGGTCATGTTCCTGGATACCCCCGGCTGGCATCAGCCGGAGCACGCGTTGGGCCGCTACATGGCGGAGGTCATCAAGGCGGTGATCGAGGAGGCGGACGTCCTGGTCGCGGTGATCGATGCGCGCGTCGGGCTCCGGGAGGACGACGAGCGGGTGCTGGACCGCATCCGCCAGGCGAAGCGGCCGGCGGTGCTCGCGCTCAACAAGGTCGATGCCGTCAAGAAGCCGAAACTGCTGCCGCTGCTCGAGGCGTGCGCCAAGACGCGGCTCTTCAGCGACTGCGTGCCGGTCTCCGCGCTCACGGGCGATCAGATGCCGCTGCTCCTTTCGCGGATCATCGCCCGGCTGCCGGAGGGGCCGCGCTGGTATGAGCCGGACCAGCGCACCGATCAGACCGACCGCCAGCGGATCACTGAGCTCATCCGGGAGCAGATTCTGCTGGCGACGCGGCAGGAGGTGCCGCACGCGGTGGCCGTGCGGCTCGATGAGCTGAAGGAGGAGGGGCACCTGGTGTCGATCCAGGCGACCATCCTCATCGAGCGGCCCGGGCAGAAAGCGATCCTCATCGGGCGCGGTGGTGCTATGCTGAAGCGCATCGGCCAATCGGCGCGCAGCCAGATCGAGCAGCTGCTGGGGCGCAAGGTCTACCTGGGCTTATGGGTCAAGGTGGTCGAGGATTGGCGCCGGGACGCACGAATCCTCCGCGAGTTGGGGTACGCCGAACAGCCGTGACGAGGGGGCGCATGCGCCTGGTCAGTCAGCGCACGATCTATCAGGGACGCGTGATCCGGCTCATCCGCGAGGTGTTGGAGGTGGACGGCCGCCGGATCATCCGGGAGACGGTGCGCCATCCGGGCGCGGTCGTCATCGTGCCGGTCCTCGACGGCGAGCGCCTCGTGTTCGTGCGCCAGTACCGCCGCGCCGTCGGCCGGTTCCTGCTGGAGTTGCCGGCGGGCACGCTCGAGCCGGGCGAGCGTCGCGAGGCCTGCGCGCGGCGCGAGCTCCAGGAAGAAACCGGGTGGCGCGCGCGGCGGTGGCGTCGCATCGCGCAGTTCTACGCCGCGCCCGGCGTCCTCTCGGAGCGGATGACCGTGTTTCTCGCCCGCGGGCTTGTGCGCGCGGCGGCGCGCCCGGACCCGGACGAGCGCCTCGAGCCGGTCGTCCTGCCGTTCCGGAGGGCACTCGCCAAGGTCCGCACCGGCCAGATCCGCGACGGCAAGACCATCATCGGTCTGCTGTTGACTGAGAAGCTCCTCCGCTGACGCGCGCCGTCTCCGGAGTGTTTCGACGAATTGTTTCGACCGCCCTTGCCGCCGGCGGCCCGCATCGGGTATAGTCAACATTGTTCGATCTTTTGGCGCAGCTCACGACAAAGGCAAACCCACGGTAACGTGGGGACGCAAAGCCACGGGTCCTACGACGGATCGCCGGGTTGCCGATTGAGTCTGCCGGCGAGGGTCCGCAGGATAGCCGGGTTGCCGAACAGGGGTGACACGGCGTGTGTGTATGGCCCCACAGCGGCAGGGCGGTCGAGGCAGGCGAATGCAAGCGCTTCGCGGAGAGCTTCGGCCCGCCGCGCGCCGCCTGGCCCGGGTCCTCGCCGTCGCGCTCGCCTGGCTGCAGTGCGTGCCCCCGAGCTTCGCTGCACCCCCCGCCCCGAACCCCGCGGCGGCCCAGGTCGCCCCAGAGGTCTCCATTGTATCCCCGGCGGATGGGACGCTCACGAACGCCACCGCCGTGGACGTCACGGTGGCCTTCGCCGCCGCCAAGCCCCACGCGACGCCACGCGCCCAGGGCACCGTGATCCGGCTGGAGCTCCTCGTGGATGGCGTGGTGGCGGCGACGGTCACCAACCCGCCGCAGGCTAAATCCGGCACCCAGCACTTCCTCGCGGTCGATCTTTCCGGCGGGACCAACACCGGCGACCCGGTACTCCTGACGGCCCGGGCCTATCAGGGGGATCCGAAGGCCGGCCTGTTCCGGGAGTCCGCCCCCGTCGCCGTCCTCGTGGATACACGCGTTCCGGTCATCAGCGGCGTGCAGCCGCCTGACGGCGCCGTCCTGGACGACGTCCGCCCGGCCCTCGCCGCCACGGTGACCGATGCCGGGGGCGCCGGTCTTGACCCGTCGAGCCTGGCGCTGCTCCTGGATGGCAGCCTGGTCGCGGCCGACGTCACCCTCCTCGATCCGGACACGGCGGCCATCCAGTTCATCCCGGCGGCCGACCTCGCGGACGGGGCGCATACGGTCGTGATCCAGGCTGCGGACCGGGCCGGCAACCCCGCGGCCGCGCAGGCGACGTTCACGATCCTGGCCGGCAACCAGCCGCCGGTCCTCGCACCCCTCGGCGACCAGACCGCGCCGGTCGGCTCCACCCTGACGTTCGACGTCATCGCCGCCGACCCGGACGGCGACCCTGTGACCCTCGCCGTGGCCCCGGTGCCGCTGCCGGCCAACGCGAGCTTCACCCTCGTTACCGGGACCTTCCAGTTCACTCCGGAACCGGCCCAGGTGGGGAGCCTCAGCCTCGCCTTCTCCGCCAGCGACGGCCAGCTCACCGACAGCGAGACGGTGACCATCACGATCCCGCCGCTGCCAGGGGTCACGAGCCTCCGGGGCCAGGTGGTGACGACCGGCAACGCCCCCCTCGCCAACGTGCGCCTCGTGCTGGGGACGGACACGCCCCTGGAGACCGTCAGCCAGGCGGACGGCTCGTACGTCTTTCCGGCCGTGCCCTTCGCCGGCCGGCAGCGGCTCCTCATCGACGGCAGCACCGTGGACCCCGGCCTCGGCGTCTTCGCCACGGTGCCGGAGCAGATCACGCTCCTCGCGGGCGCCGACAACGTCCTCACACCACCCATCGTCCTGCTGCCCTTGGATGCGGCCAGCGCCGATCCCATCGACCCGGCGACGACGTCCATCATCACGAGCAGCCCCATCGTGATCAACGGCGAGACCTTCCCGCCGGTCACGATGACCGTGCAGCCCGGCGCGGCCCACCTGGAAGACACCGGCGAGCCCTTCGCGGGGCTCGTTCACATCAGCCAGATTCCGGATCCGGCGCTGGGCCCGCGCCCCATGCCGGAGGACATCACGCTCTCGGTCTACCTCGCCGTCCAGCCCTTCGGGGTCGCCTACGACCCGCCGGCCGAGGTCACGTTCCCGAACGTGGATGGCTTCCCGGTGGGTTCGCGCGTGGACATCTTCGGCCTCAACCACGACACCGGCGTCTTCGAGAAGGTCGGGGAAGGGACGGTCGCCGGCGCCCTGGTGCACTCCGACGGCGGGGTCATCCGCAACAACTCGTGGCACGGCTTCGTCCCCCCACCACCCCTCCTGGATACGCACGAGGACACCAACGAGACCGCGCAGATGACGCCCCGGAGCTGCACAACACCGCAGGGCTCCGACGTCTGCGTCCAGAGCGGCGATTTGGCCGAGGACCACCGGCTGGTCTCGCACCGCTCCTTCGGGGTCTCGCGGGCGGTGCGCCTGGTCTACCACTCCGCCGCCGCCGATCCGCGCCCGGTCCTCACCTACGAGTCGAACCTGTCCCCGCTCACCCCGGACCCGGCGACGATGTCCACGACCCTGACGGTCGGCGGGGTGGATGAGGGGATCGAGCTCTTCGCGCTGCCGGCCCCGCCGGAGGCTCTACCGATCCGCCCGGCGGTGCAGTTCGACGCCGCCCGGTTCCCGACCGGGGTTTACCCGTACCGCCTCAGGGTCCACTGCAACTTCCCGGTCGCACGCCGCTCGGAGCGTCTCGAGGGCCAAGTGATCATCCAGAACGCCGTCGCCAGCCCACTCGGCGCCGGCTGGGGAGTGGACGCCCTCCAGCGGCTGCACCTCCAGCCGGACGGGACAGCACTCCTGACCGACGGGGGCGGGGAGGCGCTGGTGTTCCAGCAGCCGGCCGTGCTGCAGGCCGAGGACTTTGAGGAGCGGGGCTGCGGGTTCTTCTTGTTCCCCGCGCCCGGGCTGGGCTTCCTGCGGGACTGGAACATCAGCCAAGGATCCATCGGCTTGCTCTGCCATGGTCTGGGCACCGGGGTGCCGCTCAACCCGCCAAGCCAGACGGTGTTCGCGTTCGGTGGGAATACGCGCCTGGAGTCTCGGCGAGCGCTCAATCTCATCCCCGGAACCTATGAGCTGCGTTTCGAGATGGCCACCTGCCAAGCCGGCGACCCCAACACGCTCACGGTCTCACTGGGCGATGCGTTCAGCGAGACGTTCCAGCCGGCCGACGCGACGGCGTTCACCCCGGTGGTCCGCACCTTCGCCGTCGCGGCACCGCTCCAAGCGCCTCTTGTCTTCGAGTCGCAGTTCGCCGGCGGGAACTGCGCACCATTCCTCGACAACGTCTCTCTTAGGGCGCTGGGGCCGGCGATCGGCTTCCAAAGCCCGGACGGCGACTTCAGCCTCCTCCGAGAGGAGCCGGACGGGTCCTTCACCCGGACGTTGAAGGACGGCACACGGCTGACCTTTGACGCGCTGGGCCGGCAGACCGCCGAGATCGACCGCAACGGCAACGCCACGACCTACGCCTCTGATGCGCAGGACCGGCTTGCCGCCATCACCGACCCCGCGGGTCTTGTGACGACGTTCACGTACACCGGCGGCCGGCTCATGCGGATCACCGATCCGGCCGGGCGTGCCACCCAGTTCCTGCACGATGCGCAGGGCAACCTCCTCCAGATCACCGACCCCGATGGCGCGGTCCGGACCTTCGCCTACGCGCCGGGGACGCACCGCCTCATCACCCAGACCAACGCGCGCGGGTTCCAGACGCACTACACCTACGACTTCGCCGGCCGCCTGGTTGGGGTGGAGCGCGCCGAGGGCGCCACGCGCGAGATCCAGGTGAGCCAGACCCTGGGCCTCATCGACCCCACCGGTGGGGACGGCACCGCGGCCAATCCCGCGCCCCCACCGCCGGCGGTCGCCGACATCCAGACGATCCTGACGGACGGGCAGGGCGGAGTGCGTCAGCTCACCACCGACGCCTTCGGGGCCGTGACGCGCCAGACCGACCCCCTGGGGCGGGTGACGACGATCAGCCGCAGCCCCGATGGGCTGCCGCTGGTCATCATCCAACCGGAGCTCGCCGGGGTGACGCCCACGACGGGCTTCACCTACGATAGCGTGGGGAACGTCCTGACCGTCACCGAGGCCGGCGCCGGGCCCCCGGTGAGCCGCTTCACCTACGAGCCGGACTTCAACCAAGTCACCTCGCTCACCGACCCCAACGGGCACACGACCACGCTGGCCTATGACGCCCAGGGCAACCCCGTGGAGGTCACGGACGCGCTCGGGACGCGCACGGTGCTGGCCTACGCCGACCCGGTCTGCCCGGGCCAGCTCACCGCGGTCACCAGTGCCGTGGGCCTGCCGGAGGAGACGATGACCGCCTTGGCCTACGACCCCGGGACGTGCAACCTCCTCGAGACCACCGACCCGCTGGGCCGGACGACCCTCCTGGCCTACGACACGGCGGGGAACGTCACGCGCTCGACCGACGCGGCCGACCGGGTGACCCTGTTCACCTACGATCCCATGAACCGGCTCACCACGGTCCAGGATGCAGCGGGTGGGCTGACCCGCTACACCTACGACCCCCAGGGCAACCTCACCCAGGTACGGGATGCCCGCGCCGAGGCCACGAGTTTTGCCTACGACCCCGTGGATCGGCTGCGCGCCACCACGAACCCCCTCGGGCAGGGGACGACGTTCAGCTACGATCCCAACGGGAACCTCACCGAGGTCCTCGACCCGGCCGGGCAGCGGCGCACCTTCACCTACGATGCGGCGCATCACCTGACGACTAAGACGCTGCGGGATGCCCTCGGCACGGTCCAGGACACCGTGACGTTCACCTCCGATGTCCTGGGTCAGCTCACCGAGGTGGCCGACAGCGACAGCCGCCTGCGGTTCGAGGTCGATGTCCGCGGCCAGCTCGTCACCGCCCACACCGGGGAGGCGACGAACCCGGCCCTGGCCCAGCCGGTCACGACCCTCAGTGCCGAGTACGACTTCGGGGGCAACCGGAGCCGGCTGAGCGACCCGACCGGCACCACGGAGGCTGCCTCCGATCCCCTCAACCGGCTCACCGTGGTGGGGCGCTCCGGTAGCGCCAGCGTGGTCTTCACCTACGACGCGCTCTCCCGCCGGGTGCGGACGGGGTTCAATACCGGCCTCGTCGACCTGGAGGCGTTGTACACGTACGATGCGGCGAGCCAGCTCCTCGCCCTCATCCACCAGCCGGTGGGCGGCTACGTCCACGGCACGAGCGCGCTGGGTGCGTCCTCCCCGGGGCAGGGCTGGGCCAAGGGCCATCCCCACGCCCCAGGCTACCGTAAGACCCACGGGGCCCTGCTCACCAGCGCGAGCGCCTCCGCGATGGGCATCGCCCAGGCGCTCTACACCTACGATGCGGTGGGCAACCGCCTCTCCCTCACCGACCTTGACGGACTCCACGCCTTCACCTACGATGGGCTCAGCCGATTGACCGGGGCGACGCACCCGGCCCTGAGTGGCCTGGGGCCGGAGACGTTTGCCTACGATGGGGTGGGGAACCGGACGAGCAGCCATCTCAGCACCACGCATGTCTACGATGCCGCCAACCGGCTCCTGGAGGACGACACCTTTACCTACACGTACGATGCCAACGGGAACCTCACCACGAAGACGGCCAAGGTGGGCGGGGCGGTGACGACCTACACCTACGACGTCGAGGACCAACTGGTGGGCATCACCACCCCGAGCCTCACCGCGTCCTACCGCTACGACGGGCTGGGCCGCCGGATCGAGAAGGATGTGGACGGGCTCCTCACCCGCTACGTCTACGACAACGAGGACATCTTGCTCGAATACGACGGCACGAACACCCTGGTCGCAAGGTGGCTCCACGGCCCTGGGATCGATGAGCCGCTCGTCCTGGAGCGGGACCTCGATCATTCCGGGACCTTCGAGGCGACGGAGCGGTTCACCTACCACGCGGATGGCCTCGGGAGCATCGTCGCCCTCACCGATAGCACTGGCTCGGTCATCGAGCGCTACCGCTACGACAGCTTCGGCCAGCCGACGATCCTCGCCCCCGATGGCACCGTCCTGGCCTGCTCCGCGATGGGGAATCCCTTCCTCTTCAC
>JACQRE010000045.1 GCA_016206585.1 Candidatus Omnitrophota bacterium
GCACCGGAGACGACATCTACAACTGGTAACAACCACTTGAAGTGCCGAGTGACGAGTGACCAGTGATGAGTGACGAACACCCAGAGCTTTTCGCCACTCGCCACTCATCACTCGCCACTCATCACTCGCCACTCGCGATGACGCTGGTCGAGCTGCTCGTCGTGCTGGGCATCGTCGGCCTCATCCTGGGGATCAGCGTGCCGGGGCTGACGACCTATGCGAACCAGACGCGCCTGAACGCGGCGACCCGCCAGGTCATCGGGTTGCTGGGTTTGGCCCGCAGCCGCGCCATCAGCGCGCACGAGGATCATGCCGTCCTCGTTGACGCCCAGCGCCGGCAGATCACGGTGGAGAGCGTCGTCTCAGGGACACCGCTCGAGCAGGTCGTGCGCCTGCCGCCGTCGATCAACGTTGAGGTGGAGGTGGCTGGAGAGCCGGCTCAGGAGTCCCGCCTCGTGTTCCGTCCGACCGGTTCGCTCGCGGGGCGCACCACGTCCATCATCCTGGCCGATCGCAAGAAGCGCAGCACCGTCACGGTCAGCGGGATCACCGGTGCCGTCACCGTGGAATGACCAGATGTGGCGTGTCACATGACACAACCGGCTGGTGCGCATCTGATAACGCTTGACGGGTCGGTGAAGCCGTGCTAGAGTACCCGCGAATGTATCGCAACGCCCTCAGGTCTATCAGCATCGGGCCAGCCCTCCTCGTCAGTTTCTCCCTCGCGCTTCCCGCATTCGCCAACTTGCGCGAGGAGGCGATCACCTACCGCGAGCAGGGCTACGAAGCGCAGCGGCGCGGCGACCAGGCCAACGCGCTGGCGTACTACCAGAAGGCCGCCGCGCTCGACCCGGCGTACCCGGCACCCTTCAATGACATCGGCGTCTTGCTGGAAGAGCAGGGACGGCTGGAAGACGCGGAGCGCGCGTATCAGCAGGCGCTCACCCTGAATCCGAGCTACCTCGAGCCGCACGCCAACCTCGCCATGCTCTACGAGCGCATGGGGCAGAAGGAGAAGGCGATCTACTACTGGCTCAAGCGCTACGAGCTCGGCGATCCGTACGATCCGTGGACGTCGCGCGCCGAAGAGCGGCTGGTCGCCCTGGGGGTGTTGAAGTACCACCCAGGCGCGAAGGGGAGCCTGTTCAGCCGCAAGCATGCGATCGAAGAGCAGCTACGGGAGCACGCGAGGTCCATCGAGGAGTTTCACGCCGTGACCGACGAGGACGGCCCCTGGCCGTAATCGGCGCCGGCCGGTTTTGAGGCTCACCCCACACATCGCCAGTCCCCGACCAACGACTCTGATCGCTCATCAGCGCTGATTTGCACGCTGATCATCGCTGATCTGAGCGTTCATCAGCGTAGCAATCAGCGATTATCAGCGATACTTCCCACAGGGATGGCCGCCCAGCGAGCCTTTCTGATCGATGGGACCGCGTTCTGCTACCGGGCGTTCTACGCCATCCGGGGGCTGAGCACCTCCGACGGCCGCCCGACCAACGCGGTCTACGGCTTCGCGCGCATGCTCCAGTCGCTGCAGGAGAAGCAGTGCCCGCAGTACCTGGCGGTCGCCTTCGACGTCGGCAAGCCGACGTTCCGGCACAAGCGGTTCGAGGCGTATAAGATCCAGCGCAAGCCGATGCCGGATACGCTCATCAGCCAGATTCCGGTGGTGAAGTCGCTCCTGCAGGCGTACCGGGTCCCCCTGTTCGAACGGGAAGGCTATGAGGCGGAGGACGTGCTGGCGACCATCGCGCTGCAGATCGCCGGAGGCGGTGTCGAGGTCTTCCTGGTCACCGGCGACAAGGATGCGCTGCAGCTCGTCAACAGCCACATCAAGGTGTACAACCCGCACAAAGAGGACCAGATCCTGGACGCGGAGGCGGTGCGCAGCCGTTATGGGGTGGGACCGGAACGCATGGTGGATTTCATGGCGCTGATGGGCGATGACATCGACAACATTCCCGGCGTGCCCGGCATCGGCGAAAAGACCGCCACCCAGCTCCTCAAGCAGTTCGGCAGCCTGGAGGCGCTCTACCAGCACCTGGAGGACCTCGACAGTCCCGCGCGCCGGGCGAGCCTCAGTGCGGCCCGCGAGCAGGTGGAGTTGTCGCGCGAACTGGCCCGCATCGACCGCGAGGTCCCGATGACCGTCACGCTGGAGGCGCTGCGCGTGCAGGAGCCTGATTGGCGCGCGCTCCGTACGCTCTTCCGGGAGCTGGAGTTCAAGCGCCTGCTGCACGCTCTTGATGCCGCGGGTCCCGCCGGTGCCGCGGCCGGCCGCGCGCCGGTTCGCGTGACCCCGTGCGTCACGGCGCAGGAGCTGGATCGCTGCCTGGAGGCGGTGGCCGGGCAGCCCTCCGTCGGGATCGGCTGCTGGCCGGTCGACGACGCGCTCCTGCTCGGGGTGGCCGTATCACCGGATGCGGCCTGGATCGGCCCGCTGGACGCGGTACGGCTCGCCGCGCCATCCGGCAAACGGCTGGCGGCCTGGCTCGCTGACCCCTCGGCGAAGAAGATCGGCCATGATCTGAAAACCGCCATGCGGCTCCTCAATCGGCTGGCCCTGCCGCTGCGCGGGGTGGCCGGTGATACGATGCTGGCCGCGTATCTGGTCAACCCGGCGCGCACGGCGCAGACGCTGAGTGATGTATCGGACGAGTCGTTGGGCGCGCCGCTGCCTCCGCTGCCGTCCGACGGCAGGATCGACGCCGCGCTAGCACGGCTGGAGCCGTTCGGCCAGCATCTGTGCGCGGTGCTGCCCCTGCATGAGCGGCTGGCCTCCCGCCTGCAGGAGGCCGGCCTCGACGGACTGTACCGGGAACTGGAGCTGCCCCTGCTCGACGTGCTCGCGCGCATGGAAGCGGCTGGCATTGCGGTGGATCTGCCGTATCTGGCCGGCCTGCGCGCCACGATGGACACCCGGCTCAACCAGCTGGCGGAGGAGATCTACCGGCTGGCGGGCTCGACCTTCAACCTCAACTCGCCCAAGCAGCTCGGCCAGGTCCTGTTCGATCAGCTGGGCCTGCCGGTCATCAAGCGGGGGAAGACCGGCCCATCGACCGACAGCGATGTGCTGCAGCATCTGGCCCCGCGCCATCCGCTGCCGCAGCAGCTCCTCCAGTACCGGGAGCTCTCCAAACTGGTGTCGACCTACGTGGAAGCGTTGCCGAAGCTCGCGGATCCCTCGACGGGGCGCCTCCACACCTCCTTCAATCAAACGGCGACCGCGACCGGACGGCTGTCATCCAGCGAACCCAACCTCCAGAACATTCCGATCAAGACCGAGCTGGGACGCTCCATCCGCAAAGCGTTCATCCCGGGCATCCCGGACGGGGTGCTGGTCGCCGCCGACTACTCCCAGGTGGAGCTGCGCATTCTGGCGCACTGCTCGGGCGATGCGCGGCTCTCCGAGGCGTTCCGCGAAGGCCGGGACATCCACCGGTTCACCGCCTCCCTGATCTACGGCTGCCCGGAATCCGAGGTGCAGCCCGAGCAGCGCAACGCGATGAAGGCGGTGAACTTCGGCATCATTTACGGGATGTCGTCGCACGGGCTCTCGAAGGAGCTCGGCATGTCCTTTGAGGAGGCGCAGGCGTTTATCGACGCCTACTTCGAGCGATACCCCGGCGTCCGGCAGTATCTCGATGCGCAGATCGAGCACGCGCGGCGCGAGGGGTACGTCCAGACGCTGCTGGGCCGGCGGCGCTACATCCCGGAAGTGCACAGCCCGGACGGCGTCATCCGGCAGCTGGGCGAGCGCATGGCGATCAACGCCCCGATCCAGGGAACCGCTGCGGACCTGATCAAGCGGGCCATGGTGCAGCTGGCCTCCGCGATGGACCAGCGCAGGCTGAAGAGCCGCATGGTGCTGCAGGTGCACGACGAGCTGGTCGTTGAGGCGCCCCGGAGCGAGCTGAAGGCGCTCGTCCCGCTCGTGCGCCGGGTCATGGAGGGCGCGATTGCCTTGAACGTGCCGCTGGTCGTGACCATCAAGGCCGGCCCCAACTGGCTCGACATGCAGAGTGTCGAGTGATGAGTGGTGAGTGGCGAAAAGCCGTAGTTGCTCGTCACTCGTCACTGGTCACTCGCCACTAATGTTGGTCATCGGGGTGACGGGCGGGGTGGGGACGGGGAAGAGCACCGTCGCGCGGATGTTCGCGCGGCACGGGGCGGTGGTGCTGGACGCGGATCGCATCGCCCACGACCTGATCGCACCGCCGCGGCCGGCGTGGCGGGAGCTGATCCGGACGTTCGGGCGGGGCGTGCTCCGCGGTGATGGGACGGTGGACCGCCGGCGGATGGCCGCCGTCGTGTTCCGGCATCCGGCGCTGCGCAAGCGCCTGGAGCGCATCATCCACCCGCGGGTGATGCGCCAGATCCGGCGGGAGATCCGGCGGCTGCGCCGCGACGGCCGGAGGGCGGCCGTCGTGCTCGACGTGCCGCTCCTGATCGAGACGGGCGCGCACCGGATGGTGGATGCGCTGGTGGTGGTGACGGCACCGCCGGAAGTCCAGCGCCGACGGGTACGGCGGCAACACGGCTGGTCAAACGAGGAGATCAATGAACGCATCAACGCGCAGTGGAAGCTGTCGGCCAAGGTGGCATTGGCCGATATGGTGGTCAAGAATGCAGGCCGCGTGCAGGCTACGCAAACACAGGTGAACCGGATATGGAAGCAACTGGCACGAACCAACAGCAGCAGAAGCTCGACATCGCAGCGCTCAAAGCGCTGAAGATCTCGGAGTTGACCAAGGTCGCCAAGGACCTCGGCGTCAACGGCATCTCCGGGCTGAAGAAGCAGGACCTCATCTTCCGGGTCCTCTCGGCGCAGACGGAGAAGGAGGGGCTCATCTTCTCCTCCGGGGTGCTGGAGATCCTGCCGGACGGATTCGGCTTCCTGCGCTCGCCGAACTACAACTACCTGCCGTGCCCGGACGACATCTACGTGTCGCCCTCGCAGATCAGGCGGTTCGACCTCCGGACGGGCGACATGGTCAACGGGCAGGTGCGCCCGCCAAAGGAAGGCGAGCGCTACTTCGCGCTCCTGAAAGTGGAAGCGGTCAACCAGGAGAACCCTGAGGAGTCCAAGGTCAAGGCGAACTTCGACAACCTGACGCCGATCTACCCCAACCAGCGGTTCGTGCTGGAGACCGCGC
>JACQRE010000037.1 GCA_016206585.1 Candidatus Omnitrophota bacterium
CCCCGCAGCTTGTTAAGGGTCCAAGCTGGCGTGAGAGTGAGCTGGACACGTCCGGTCGGACGTGTCCAGCCTAGCGCTGGTTGCCGCTGGGCTGGGGTCTGTGAAGGAATGATTGGCGCGGCCAGCAACACACACGTGTGCCCGGGGGCCGAGGGCCCGCTGCTGCCAACCGGAGCAGATTTCAGCGTGGGGTCGCCAGGGATGAGTCAAGAGCCCTAGATTGCGCGCTGGAGCCTGGGTGCCCGCGGCTCGCAGCTGGAGGGAAAGCGCATGGTACGTGGAAGGCCCGTTCCCATCACGCCCTCGGTGCTCCAATGGGCAGTGAGCGAGTCGGGATACGAGGTCGATGGGCTCGCCAGCGCCACCGGTGTGGCCGCGGCCCTCCTGCGCGCCTGGCTGAGAGGCGATGAGCAACCGAACATCACCGCCCTCCGCGCGCTCGCTGCTGCGTTGAAACGACCCCTCGCCGCATTCCTCCTTCCTCGTCCCCCCAAACTTCCGAGACCCGCCATCGAGTTTCGAGCGCCACGCGGCAGTGGCCGGGCTGACCTCAACGTCATGGAGCGCCAACGCATTCGCGAAGCGGTGCGCCTGCAACGGATGCTGGCATGGGTTACACGCGAACTCGGCCGAGCGCCGGCCGCGGTGCCAAGGGAGACCATCAAGACCAATGCCGAGAGTCGAGCGCAGGAAGCCCGCAACCGATTGGCGGTCGCCGTCGAGCAACAACAGCAGTGGCGGTCGGCCTCGGCCGCGCTGCAAGCGTGGCGGAGGGCATTGGAGCACACAGGTGTGTTCGTGTTCACGCTGCCGATGGGCGAGGAGTCGGTCCGTGGCTTCTCTCTGTGGGACGAGCAGGCTCCCTTGATCGCTTTGAACACCTCCTGGAACGCAGAAGCTCGCATCTTCACGATGTTCCATGAGTACGCACACCTTCTCACTCGGACGAGCTCTGCCTGCCTAGAGGCCGTGAACCGCCTTCCGGCGGCCAAGTCGGACCCGACTGAGCGCTGGTGTGAGCAATTCGCGGCAGAGGTGATCATCCCGAGCCATGCTCTAGAGGAGTACCTCGTCACCGCGCGGCTGCGGCGTCCCGTGACCGACCTGAAGGCCGTCGGGCAGATTGCGCACCACTTTCGAGCCAGTCTTCGCGCCACGGCGCTCCGGCTGATCGGGGTGGAAGTCGCGTCCTGGTCGCTCTACCGGTCGCTGCCGGCGCATGCCGAGCGCAAGCCCGCCGGTGGTGGAGGCGCGGGACGCAGCCGGGCGCAAATTCGGTTCGAGCAATACGGGCTGCAGACCGTCGATGTCTTCGCGACGGCTCTGGAGAAGGACATTGTGACCCGCGCTGATGTGCTGGACTATCTGGACATGCCGCCCCACGTTTTGGGCCGATCCTTGATTATAGACGAACCTGCGTTCAAGCCGGACTAGGTGACGGCCGCCCACGAGCCGGGCACCGCCTCCCCTCAACTCTGGGTGATCGACACCTCATCGCTTCTCGCCGTGCGTGAGGTCTACAGCGCCGCCCACGAGCGCAAGGTGCTCAGCGCCATGAGCAAGTACGCGACGCGCGGGAAGCTTCTTTATCCGCCCGAAGTATGTGCTGAACTGGAGCGCGGCGCGGAATCGGCGTCCAACCCGGACCCTCCCCTTGTATGGGTGCGCAACCACCGCTACTGCTCCGAGCGCCCCGCGGATCTAGCAACCGTGCGTCGTGTTCTGGACCGCGTCCCAGACCTCCTCGATCCGGACAACCCTAATGAGCAAGCTGACCCCTACGTGCTCGCAGTGAGTCTCGATCTGCACATCGGTGGCTTCGACGTTTGCGTGGTGACGGACGACCGTCGCGACCGGCCGACCAAGATTTCCCTCGCCACCGCGGTCGGCATGTTCCGGCTTGCCACGGTACCACTGCACGCCTTTGTGCGCGGGGAGCGGCTGCACCCCTGAACAGGGCGGGCTCCGGGCTTCCGCGGGCGCGGGCCGGACGACGCCCGTGCGGACCTGTCCGAAGCCCTGGAGCGAACCAGGGACACCGCCTGCTGTGCTCGGTTGCCGTCTAGCGAATTGCCGCCGAGCTGCGGGCGGGTCCATCGTCAGAGACGAGCATCAGCTCCTCATTTGCGGAATGGCGATCAGCCAAACCGCGAGTGCCAGCTGGCCGGTCCCCGGCAGGTCCAGTTGCGGGTCACACTGCTCACACCGGATCACCAGGGGCCCAACCAAGGTCACGGAGGATCCCAAACAGCGTGGTCAGGACGACAGCTTCACTTGGGGATACGGCCTCGTCCTCGACCTGAGAAGCCATGATCTCACCCGCCAGCTTGGCGTGCAGGGCTCGGATGTCCTCAACCGGTAGGGCCAACTGGCGCTGCGTGTCACGAAGCAACCTGATCTCGTCCGGCGTCACGACGCCGTCTGAGACCGCCTCGACGAGCATATGCCAGTATCGTCGGCGCCTGTCCATGGCGGACACCTCTGGCGGAGCCGCGGGCACACGGGCGAGCGCCGTCCGAGGCTTTAACCTGAATCCGGCGTCA
>JACQRE010000038.1 GCA_016206585.1 Candidatus Omnitrophota bacterium
CTTTGTCGCCGATGGCCTCATCCCCGTTGGCGGAGATGGTGGCGACCTGCTTGATCTCCTTCTTGCCCGCCGTGGGCATGGACACCTTCTTGAGCTCCGCGACCACCACCTCGACGGCCTTGTCGATGCCGCGCTTGATGGCCATGGGATTCACGCCCGAGGTGACGCTCTTCAGGCCCTCGCGGTAGATGGCCTGGGCCAGCACCGTGGCCGTGGTGGTGCCGTCGCCGGCAACGTCGGAGGTCTTGGTGGCGACCTCTTTGACCATCTGGGCGCCCATGTTCTCCACCGGATCCGGCAGCTCGACTTCCTTGGCCACCGTGACGCCGTCCTTGGTCACCGTGGGGCTGCCGAACTTCTTGTCAATAACGACATTGCGGCCCCGAGGGCCGAGCGTCGCCTTTACCGCGTCCGCCAGCTGGTCCACGCCCCGCTTGAGCCGGGCGCGCGCCTCGACGCTGAAATGCAGTTCCTTTGCGTTAGCCATACCTGTGGTCTCCTCGTTCTTTCTGGTCCTTCGACCTGGTGCTTCGACGCTCAGCCCATGACGGCGAGGACGTCGGATTCCTTGATGATGAGGTACTCTTCGTCGTCGAACCTGACTTCCGTGCCGCTGTATTTCCCGTACAGCACCTTCTGGCCGACCTTCAGCTCCATCGGGACGCGCTCACCCTTCTCGTAGCGCCCCGGGCCGACGGCCACGATCTCGCCCTGCTGAGGCTTCTCTTTCGCGGTGTCCGGGATGTAGAGCCCGCCCCGCATCTGCTCGGTTTCCTCCAATGACCGGATCACGACGCGGTCACCGAGGGGCTGCATCATCTTGACCTTGCTCTTGGTAGCCGTTGCCATGATGCCCAACCTCCGTGCTACTAAGTGCTTGTGGGTGATTGAATTACAACCTATCGTTAGCACTCGCATGCGATGAGTGCTAGGGATGGCGGAAAACATACAGCGGGTCCCGTGAGTGTCAAGGGGACCCCTGGCACCGACCGCGGCCCGGGCGGGTACCCTCTTATATTGAGCTTCCCCAATGAAACTCTACGTCGTCGCGGCGCTCGCCGCCCTCATCCCTTGCCAGGCCCGCGCCCAGCGAAGCGGGTTCGACGCCGGCTACGGCCGCTGGTGGAACGATGCGTCAGCCACGCTCTATAGCGTTGGGTACCATCGCACGCTGATCGGCCCGTTCGACTGGGGATTGGGGTTGGCTCACGTGGACGACAGCCGATCTCTGGCGGACCGCACCCAGACCGGCGCCGATTTCTCGCTGGGGCTGGGCCGCCACGATGGCCGAGCCTATGCGGTGGGCACCGCGGGCCTCGCGATGCGCCACGGCGACGGCAATCTCGACGCGTCCTGGAGCGCCGGCGTGGGCTGGGCGGTTCCCATCTTCTCGTTCCTTGCCCTGGGTCTGGAGGCGCGCTACCGGGTGGAGGATCAGGATGCCCGCGGGTTCTGGCGGCTTCGCCCGGACGACCGTGGAGGCCTGATGGTGGGCGTTCGCCTCGCCACCGGTGCCCTGCCCCGGCGGCAACGCCGCGCGCCCGTGGTGCAACCGCCCAGGTTCGACCCGCCGTCTGAGGGCGAGATCATCACCATGGGGCGCGACAGCGGTGCTACGCCGGACGGGGCCCGGGTGGCGGCGGACGTGGTCCGTACCGCGATCGAGGTCATGGGATCGCCCTACACCTGGGGCGGCAGCGACGCCAACGGCTATGACTGCTCCGGACTGATTCAGTACGCCTACGGCCAGTACGGCATCATCCTGCCCCGGATCAGCCGGGACCAGGCGCGAATGGGTCGGACGGTCGAGCCGCGGCTCGAGGCGCTGCGCCCGGGGGACATCTTGGGATTCTCGGTGGAGGGGGATCGCGTGACCCACGTCGGCTTGTACGTGGGCGACGGCCGGTTCATCCACAGTGCCACCGGCGGGGTGAAGCTTTCCAGCTTGTCTGCTGTGGATGGGGACAGCCAGTGGTGGCGGCGGCATTGGACGGTGGCGAGGCGAATACTGCAGTAGGCTGCAGGGGCGCCCCGTCGCTTCACGTCCCCTTGACACTCGCCGTCCGCCGCCTAACTTTTCCTGCCATCGCTAGCACTCGTCCTAGCTGAGTGCTAACTGTACCGGCAAGTCGTTACACCACCTGTACTTAGCAGCACGGAGGGTTTGTATCATGGCAACTGCCACCAAGAGCAAGGTGAAGATGATGCAGCCCCTCGGTGAC
>JACQRE010000041.1 GCA_016206585.1 Candidatus Omnitrophota bacterium
CCCTGCAGCCGCGTCGGATAGCGGCGCAGCGTCATGAGCTCCTCGTTGGGGAAGTAGCCGCGGAACGCCAGAACCGCGTAGAGCGCCGGGCAGCCGTGACCCTTGGAGAGGAAGAAGAGGTCGCGGTCCGGCCAGCTCGGCCGCTTCGGGTCGTGGCGCAGCGCGTGCCAGTACAACCCGACCAGCAGCTCGACCATCGACAGCGAGCCGCCGGGATGGCCGCTGCCCGCCTTCGCGATCATCCGTAAAATCGTCTGCCGCAACTCCACGGCGATCTTCCGCAACGCCGGCAGATCCGGCGCGGGTTTCGTGATGCTCATGGTGTTGTGCCCGCTCCCTGCGTTGGCTGCAACCGCTCCAGCTTCTCCTTGATCGCGATCTGGTCCTGGTCCAGCTCCAGTGCGCGTTCCCACGCGTGGCGCGCCTGCTCGAGGTCGTTGCGCTTGAGGTACGCCTCGCCCAGATGGTCGAAAATGACCGGGTCGGTTTCCAGCGCCTGGGCGGCGCGCTCGAGATACGCGATCGCCTGGTCGATCTGGCCGAGCTTGAAGTGCACCCAGCCGAGACTGTCGAGATAGGCGCCGTTCTCCGGATCCAGCTCCAGCGCGCGCTCGATGAGCTGCCTGGCTTCGTCGAGATTCCGGCCTTCCTCGGCATCCAGGTAGCCGAGGTAATTGAGCGCATCCGGGTGGTCCGGATCGAGCTCCAGCGTCCGCTGCAGGCTGGCGCGCGCGTCCTCCCGGTGGCCGAGCTGATCGAGCTGGGCGGCCAGGTAGAAGTGCGCCTGCGCGTAGTCGTCCCGCCGGTCGATGGCGCGCTCGAAGGCGCGCATCGCCTCCTCGGCCTGCTGCGCCTCGCGGTAGACGATGCCGAGTGCCACGTAGAGCTCGGGTTGCTCGCCGCCGTCCTGCAGCTGCCTCGCCAGGAAGCGCGCCGCCTCGTCGAACCGGTTCTGCGCGAGCCAGACGCGCACGAGGCCCATGACCGCGTCGAGCTCCCGCGGGTTCAGGTCGAGCACCGCCTGGTAGTTCGCGGCGGCTTCGGCATAGTGCTTGCCGTTTAAGTGCGCCCGCGCCGCGTGGTGGTACAGGCGGGGGTTGAACGGATCGAGGCGCACCGCGTCCTCATAGTGGGCGGCCGCCTGGTCGAAGCGGCCGTCCAGCTCATACGTCAGGCCCAAGGCCACGCGGATGTCGATGGAGTCGGGCGAGAGCTCCAGCGCGCGCGACAGCTCCGCGATCGCCTCATCGAACTGGCCCAGCCGCCCGTGCAGCACGCCCAGGTTGAAGTGGAGCTGGCTCGTCGAGCCGTTCTCCGCAATCAGCTGGTGGTAGACCTCGATGGCGCGCGGCAGCGTGCCCTGCAGCACGTAGAGGTCGGCCAGCGTGCTCATGATGAACGCGTCGTCCGGCTGCAGTTGCAGCAGCCGCTCGTACGCCGTCACCGCCTCATCGATCTGGCCCTGCGACGTGTAGAGCATCGCCACCCACCGCAGGGCATCGGGCTGGCTCGGCTCGATCTCGAGCGCGTGCTGGAACGCCTGGAGGGCCTTGTCCATCTGCCCGAGCTTCAGGTAGGTGGACCCCATATGCACGTGGAGAATCGCTGAGCGGCGGTCGTGATCCAGGGCCAGCCGGTACGCGTCGAGTGCCGCGGGAAGGCGCGAGGCGCGCTCCAGCATGAGGCCGCGCAGGTACGCGCTGTAGGCGGCGCGGTTGGCGTCGCGCGCCGCCGTGCCGGCGGCCGCGCATCCCGACAACAGCAGGCCAAGGAGCATCGCCAGCAGCCGAGGGGTGCTGGCGTCATCTCGAAGAGCGTGGGGCTCCGCTGATGTCATGAGACCTGCTCTTAGAACCGGTTTCATAAATCCCCGCGACCGCGCTGGGCCCAGCGGCGAGGCCCGCCAGGCGCGAGGAGCGTGGCGTACTCGCAGACGAGTACGCGAGCGACGAGCAACGCCGCGGGCCGACGCCGCTCGGCCCAGCCCATGGGAGACCAAAGGGTTGCGGCGGCAACCGGCCAGCTGCGGCGTCACTCCTCCTCGCAGTACCCCAGGGGGTACAGCTTCGTCGTCGTTCCTTGCCGCTGGCCGGCTGGCGCTCGCAACGCGGTTCGCGCGGATTTATGAAGCCGGTTCTAGTAAATGACCTTGTTCAGCGGATATTCGATGATGTCCTGGGCCCCGGCGTCTTTCAATTTGGGGAGGAGCGCTTTGACTTGGCGCTCCTCGATGATCGTTTCGACCGCCCACCAGGGGTCGCGCTGATCCTTCGACCACAGTTTGGACACCGTCGGCCGCTTCATGGCGGGGAGCGCTTGCATGACGTCCTGGAGCTTGGCCTCGGGCACGTTGAGCTTCAAGCCGACCTTGCCGTCGGCTTCCACCGCGCCGGCCAGTAGCGTCTTGAGGCTCTCGATCTTGCGCCGCTTCCACGGATCGGCCATCGCCGGCGCGCTGGCGATGAGCTGTGTGGTGGATTCGCACACCGTGTCGAGGATCCGCAGCCCGTTGGCGATGAGCGTCTGGCCGGTCTCGGTCAGCTCCACGATCGCGTCGACCAGGCCGGCGCGCACCTTGCCTTCCGTCGCCCCCCAGGAGAACTCCACGTCAGCGCTCACCCCGTGCCGGGTGAGATACTGCCGCGTCACGTTGACGAGCTCCGTCGCGATGCGCTTGCCCCGGAGGTCCTTGACGCTGCGGATCGGCGAGTTCGCCGGCACCGCGACCACCCAGCGGACGGCGTGCCGCGTGCGTTTGGCGTAGACGA
>JACQRE010000042.1 GCA_016206585.1 Candidatus Omnitrophota bacterium
GCCGTGCTCGTCAACAACTCGTCGTGGCAGCGACCGCTTCGCCGTCGGTCGTGACAGATGCGTGGAACGGCGAAGCCCAACAGGTGGTGGGATGAGGCCGCCTGAACGCATCCTGATCATCGGCCTGTCCAATGCGGGCGATGCGGTGTTGATGAGCCCGGTCATCGCGCGGCTGCATCGCGCCTATCCGAAGGCCGAGATGACGCTGGCCGTCGGCGAGCGGGCCGAGCCGTTGTTCGTGGGCGATCCGAGAATCGGCCGCGTGGTGATCATGGAAGAGTTTCAGGGCCTCCTCGGTCGTCTCAGACTGGTCGGCTTGGTGTGGCGCCTGCGTCCGACTCTGTTGGTCGATCTGCGCCAGACGCTCCTGCCGGTGATCTGGAAGCCGTGGCGGCTGTGGCGCTATGTCTGGCCGGTGCCCGCCGCGTCGCACATGCGGGATCGACACGTGCTCAGGCTCCGGGCTCAGGGCTCCGGGCTCAGGGCTCTGGCGGAGCCGATCGACGGGCCGCCGATCTGGATCAGTCCGGAGGCGTCTGCGTCGATCGCGCAACTGCTGAAACGCATCCCGCTGAAGGCCGATCGTCGGATCGTCGTGCTGTGCCCCGGCGCCAGAAGCCATATCAAGCGCTGGGCCGCGGAGCGGTTCGCGGCACTCGCGGATCGCCTCATCACCGACGCGCAAGTCGAGGTGGTGTTGACCGGCTCGCCGGAGGAGGCGCCGATCGTGCGCGAGGTCATGGAGGCGATGTCGCAGCGCGCGCACAGCCTGGCCGGCCGCACGAGCCTCACGCAGCTGGCGGCGCTGATGCAGCGAGCGGATGCGGTGGTGACCAATGATTCGGCCTCGTTGCATCTGGCCTGCGCGGTCGGCACGCCGGTCGTGGCGATCTTCGGCCCGACCGATCCGCGCAAGTACGGACCGACCGGCCTACGCGACCGGGTGATCCGGCGGCGGCTGTTCTGCTCGCCTTGCGAGCAGGCGCTCTTCCGGTTCAGCCGCGTGTGCATGCGGTGTGTGAGCGTGGACGAAGAGTCTGAAGCCGCCCGCCAGATCCTTCAGAAGAGTTCGAAGTTCGAAGTTCGAAGTTCGAAGCCGGACACGCCGGCGCCGCATCGATGAAGCCGTTCCCACGCATTTTAGTGATCCGCCTCGATCGCCTCGGCGACGTCGTGCTCTCGACGCCGGTCTTGCGCGCGCTGCGCGAGGCGTATCCGCGGGCGTTTCTGGCCATGATGGTGCGGCCGGTCTGCCGAGAGCTGGTGGAAGGTCATCCGTGCCTCGATGAGGTGATCGTGTATGACAAGGACGGCCGTCATCGCAGCGTCTGGCAGACCGCGCGCGTTGCGCTGGGCCTGCGGCGCGAGCGGTTTGATACCGCGATCGTGCTGCATCCGAGCAACCGCTCGCATTGGATCCCGTGGCTGGCCGGGATTCCGATTCGCATCGGCTACGACCGGAAGACGCCGTGGCTGCTGACGCATCGCGTGAGCCACCGCAAGCAGGAAGGCCGCCATCATGAAGCCGCCTACACGCTGCAGATGCTGCGGGTGCTGGGGCTGGAGCCTCCGGCGACGCATCCGGTGATTCCGGTTCGCGCCGAGCTTGCCGCGCGCGTGCGCGAGCGGCTGCGCGCGCTGGGCGTCTCAGACGGCCAATCGCTGGTGGCGGTGCATCCGTCAGCCAGCTGCGTGTCGAAGCGCTGGATGCCGGAGCGGTTTGCCGATGTCGCGGATCGATTGACCCTCCAGCACGGCGTGACGGTGGTCGTGGTCGCCGGGCCGGATGATGCCGCGCACGCGCAGGCCATGACGCAGGCCATGCGCCAGCCGGCGATCAATCTGGCTGGACAGCTCTCGGTGGGGGAATTGGCCGCGCTGCTGGCCCGCTGCCGGCTGCTGCTCTCCAACGACTCCGGGCCGGTGCATATCGCCGCGGCGGTCGGCACGCCCGTCGTGGACATCTTCGGCCGCAATCAACGGGGGCTGTCGCCGGCGCGCTGGGGCCCGCTCGGAGACACTCATGTCGTGCTCCATAAGGAGGTCGGCTGCGTCGTGTGCCTGGCCCATCAGTGCACGATCCAGTTCAAGTGCCTGACGGAACTCAGCGTCGAGGAAGTCTATCACGCCGCGCTCTCGGTCCTCCGCCGCCAGCCGGCAAAATAGAGGGACATCTATGAAAACAGGCGACCTGTCAAGTGATTTCTGAAAGAGTTTGCGCTACACATCTATTCGTGCGGGCCTCCCGCACATGAGCTTGGATTCAGCGCCAGCGGTCCCAATCACAATCGCAGGTCGAGAGAGACCTAGTCCCTCCAACGGGCTCCGCTGACGGGTATCGGTGTTGTAGTCGGACAGAACGCGTGTTGATCATGCAAGACCGCATAGAGACCGACCAGGAGCTTGCGGGCCACCGCGACGAGGGCCTTGCCGTGGCCCTTGCCCTTCGCCAAGCGCAGGTAGGTCTGTCGCAAGGGTCCCGGATGGCGAATCACATGCTGGCTGGCTTCGACGAGAATCCATCGCAGGTAGCGACTGCCTTGCCGGGTAATCCCCCGCCCATGACGGGTGCCGCCACTCTGATAGAGCCCGGGGGCCAGACCCGCATACCCCACGAGCTGCTTCGCCGAGGGGAAGCGTTGGATCTCGCCGATCTCCGCGAGGATGAGCAGCGCCGAGAAGATCCCGATGCCGGGAATCGCGGTGAGGCGCGGCACCTCGGGGTGGTCACGGGCCAGTTCGCGCAAGTAGACATCGATCCGCGTAATCTGGCGATTGAGCGCCTCCAATTGACTCATGCCGTCCTCCCGCTGCCAGGCGAGCATGGGCGGCAGCAGCAGGGCCGCCAAGAGCGCGCGGCCCTTGACCCCGAAGGGATCGGTGCCCGGCACCGTTTGATTCGTCTTGGCGAGGAGCACCGTGAGCCGATTCTTCACCTGGGTGCGATCGTGCACCAGGCGGATCCGATGGCGCAGCAACTCGCGCAAGGCCCGAATCGGGGGCGGGGGCACGTAGCTCGTCGGCAACAAGTTCCCGCGCAGCAGATCACAGAGGATGCCCGCATCGATCCGGTCGGTCTTGATACGCGCACTCGCAATGGCGCGGACTTTGAGCGGATGCGCCAACTGGACGGTGTGGCCCAGGGCTTCCAGGGTGTCATACATCCAGGTGTAGTGGGTGGTCGCCTCGAGGGCAATCGTCACCGGCTGATCCTGACACGGGGCAAAGAACTGCTGCAGTGCCGTCAGGTCGTTGGCCACACGCCCCTCACAGATCAGGCGACCGTCCCGGTCCTTCACCACCAACACGCTCATTGACTTATGCAGATCCAGTCCCGCATAATACGCCATAGGCGACCTCCTCTCGTTGGGGCCTGGGTCCATTCTAGCCCGTGCGTGCCCCAGGGGTCGCCTGTTTTCATGAGATCACAATACCTATTTCCCAATTACGACGGCTCAATCATGGAAACACGTATGA
>JACQRE010000040.1 GCA_016206585.1 Candidatus Omnitrophota bacterium
GGTTGATCCAGCGATACGCCAAGCAGGCCGCGCTGCCGATTCCCATCAGTCCGCATAGTCTGCGCCACAGTTTTGCGACGCACCTGCTCGACCGGGGGGCGGACCTGCGCAGCGTCCAGGAGCTGCTGGGGCACGCGAGCCTGTCCACGACGCAGATCTACACGCACGTGACGGCGCAGCGGCTGAAGAAGGTGTACGATCAGGCGCATCCGAGAGCGTGAGGGACCGCGACAAGCGACATGCGGCTGGTGTACGAGTTCCTCCTGATCGTCGGGTTCCTCCTCTATCTGCCCAGCGCGCTGTGGCGCAGGCGGCTGCCGCATCCGGGCTGGTCGATGCGGCTGGGCCGCTACCCGGAGCGCGTGACCAGCGCCCTGCGAGGCCGTCCGTCGGTGTGGGTCCACGCGGTCAGCGTGGGCGAAGTGTTGGCGGTCCGGCCGTTGGTGCGCGCGCTCGCGCAACAGCACTCCGGGGAGCCGCTGGTCCTCTCGACGATCACGCCGGGCGGGTTTGAGGTCGCCTCGAAACAGTTGGGCGACTGCGCGGTTCCCGTCTACTTTCCGCTCGATGTGCAGGCGTGCGTCGCGCGCGCGATCGAGACCCTCCGTCCCCGGGCGCTGCTGCTGGTCGAATCGGAGCTGTGGCCGGCGGTGATCCGCCTGGCGCACGCGCGCGGTGTGCCCATCGCGGTGGTCAACGGCCGCGTCTCGCCGCGCACCTTCCGGCGCTCCCGCCTGGTGAAGCCGTGGCTTCACGCGATGCTCGGGCGGGTCGACCGGTTCCTGATGCAGAGCGAGGAGGATGCCGCGCGGATCATCGAGCTGGGAGCGCCGCGGGACCGCGTCCAGGCGGTCGGCAGCCTCAAGTGGGATGCGAGCCTCGAGGCCCACCCAGGCCCCGAGCTGCTCCAGCAGCTCGCCGGACGTCTCGGGCTCAACGGCCGACAGGCGGTGATCGTGGCAGGCAGCACCCACCGCGGGGAAGAGGTGCTGCTGCTGGAGGCGTTCCGCACGTTGCGCGCCGCCCACCCCCAGGCGCGATTGATTCTCGCCCCGCGTCATCTGGAGCGATTGGCTGAAGTCGAGGAGCTCGCGCAGCGTGTTGGCATGACGCCGGTGCGGCTGTCGGGCCAGGTGCCGGGCGAATGGGCCGTCGGGTTGGTCGATACCTTCGGGCAGCTGCCGCGCTACTACGGGCTCGCGTCGGTCGTCTTCATCGGCGGCAGCCTCATTCCGCACGGCGGACAGAATCCGCTCGAGGCTTCGAGCCTGGGAAAGCCCGTGGTCTTTGGTCCGTCGATGCACAATTTCGAAGCGATTGCGCATGAGCTCCTCGCTCACCGGGTGGCCTGCCAGGTGGCCAGCGGCCGGGAGCTGGCCACTCTGCTGGACCAGCTGATTGCCAACGCGCCGGATGCGCAGGCGATGGGCCGGCGTGCCGAGGAGCTGGTCCAGCGCCACCGCGGTGCGACCCAACGCACCCTCGACGCCTTACCCCCCCTCTTCACTCGCTAACCCGCCGTTTTCGACGTAAAATATAGGGTGATGATATGGCCATCCCTCCACGACGCCTGGTGGCGTCTTGCCACGCAAGACCATCCGCACGCTTTCTCGGACGCTTTGGCCCTCAGCGCGCTGCGCGCCGGCTCCCTCCTGTATGGGGCGGCGGTCGGAGCGCGCAACGCGGCCTATGACCGGGGATGGGCAAAAGCGGCGAGCCTCCCGTGCCGGGTGATCAGCGTCGGCAACCTCACGGTCGGCGGCACCGGCAAGACCGCCTGTGTGGAGCTGATCGCCCGCAAGCTGGCCGGCCAGGGTCAGCGGGTGGCGGTGCTCTCGCGCGGCTACGGCGGCTCGCGCATGAGCTATTGGCTCCAGTGGGAGCAGGGACGGCTGCTGGTCAACGGGGCCGAGGTGTTCGACGCCGGCCTGGCCGATGAGCCGCAGCTCCTGGCGCGCCGCCTGGAGGGGACGCCCATCCTCGTCGGGCCGCGGCGCGACCGCACCGGGCGGCTGGCCTGCGAACAGTTCGGCGCCCAGGTGGCGATTCTCGATGATGGCTTCCAGCACCGCCGGTTGCGGCGCGACTGCGACGTCGTGCTGGTGCACGCCCGGATGCCGCTGGGCGGCTGGGCGCTGTTCCCGCGCGGCCCGATGCGCGAGCCGATGGAGTCGCTCAGGCGCGCCCAGGTCGTGATCGTGACCAAGGTGGACGAAGCGTTCGAACTGGTGGGGGCGTTGAGCGAGCGGCTCCGCACGTTCAATCCGGACGCCGCACTCGTGACCGCCTCGCACCGTCCCACGCAGCTGCTGGAGCCATCCACGGGTGCACGGCACGAGCCGCAGCACCTCCAGGGGATGCGGGTGGGGCTCGTGTCCTCCATCGGTGATCCCTCCGGCTTCGAGGCGACGATCCGCCGGCTGCAGGGGACGGTGCAGTGGCACGTGACGTACCCGGACCACTACCGCTATCAGGCGCGCGATTGGGCGGCGATGGCCGCGCAGATTTCACGCAGCACGCCGCAAGCGGTGGTGACCACGGAGAAGGACTGGATCCGTCTGCAGCCCTGGTCCCTAGTCCCTGGTCCCTGGTCCGTTCCGTTGTGGGTGCTGGGCGTTGAGATGACGATCGTCAACGGAGAACGGGAGCTGGATGCTCGACTCGCTGGCCTGCGCGCTCGTTAAGCTCGTCAGCGGCTTCCTCTGCCGCATGCCGCCGGGCGTCGCCATCCGGGTGGGCCAGGGGCTGGGTCTCCTGGCCTATTGGGTGTCTGGCCAACGCGCGCAGCTTGGCGTCCGGAACCTGCGCGCGGCCTTCGACGGCCAGCTGATGCCCGCCCAGGCCCGCCGGATCATCCGCGACAGCTACCAGGAGCTCGGCGCGGGGTTCATGGAGCTGCTGCGGCTGCCGGCGATGGACCTAGCGTACATCGAGCGGCACATCACGGTGGAGGGACGGGAGCACTTCAACCACGCGTTGTCCTCGGGCAAGGCGATCATCTTCCTCACCGGCCACTACGGCAATTGGGAGATCTCGCCGATCGCCGCCGCGCTTGAGGGCCATCCGGTCGTCGCGCTCGCGCGCGCCCAGAAAAAGCTCCCCAAATTGTACCAACTGCTGGTCTCGTACCGCGAGCGGACCGGGTGCACGGTCGTCCACAAGGGCGGCGGCATGAAGCAGCTCATCGCCGCGTTGCAGCAGCGCAAGATCGTGGGGATCGTCGGCGATCAGGCGAGCCGACAGGGCCTGTTCATCGAATTCTTGGGACGCCCCGCGCTGTTCGCGGCCGGCCCCCTCGAGCTCGCCTACCGCAGGGATGCGCTGGTGCTGCTCGTGTTCATCCGGCGCCTCCACGGCCCGTTCCACCAGGTGATGCTGGAGCCGCCGATCGTGCTGTCACGCGAGCGCTCGAAAGAGGACGCCATCCGCGACGGCCTCGAGCAGTTTGCCGGTGCGCTGGCGCGGCACATCCTGGACGATCCCAGCCAGTGGCTCTGGATGCACAAGCGGTGGAAGTACACGCCGGCGCGCCGGGCCCTGGTCCTCAGCGATGGGAAGCTGGGCCATCTCAAGCAGTCGCTGACGGTGGTCGAAGCGCTCCGCCGACAGCATCCCACGCTCACCCACCACGTGGTGGAGATCCGCTACCGCGGGCGGCTCGGCCGGGCCCTCGCCCTCGCGTGGAGCTGGCTGATGCCCTCCGGCTTCGGCGCGGTCTCCTGCCTGCGCGCCGCCCTCAGCCCGGACAGCGCGGAGGCCCTCCTGAGCCGCTACGCGGACGTCATCGTGTCGTGCGGGGCCGCGACGATGCCGGCCAACGTGTTGTGGAGCGCTGAGCAGGAGGCCAAGTCGATCGCGTTGATGAACCCGGCCCCGCTGCCGCTGTCCCGCTTCCATCTCGTCATCGCGCCGCAGCACGACGGGTTGCCCAAGCGGTCGAACGTCGTTGAGACGGTCGGCGCCATCACCGGTCCGCTGTCGGATGACGCGCTCATCCAGGCCCGCTGCCGCCTGCAGGCCCACCCCCTCTTCCGGGCTGAACCGGGGGCCGGCCATCGCCATCCCGTCGTGGCCCTCTTCCTCGGCGGCGAGACGGCGCACTACGCGATCAACCCGGCATTCGCCGAGACGCTCCTCAGCCAGGTCTGGGAGACGTGCGCAGCGCTCGACGGCCGGTACCTGGTGACGACCTCGCGCCGGACCAGCCCGGCGGTCGAACAGCTCCTCAGCCATCGGGTGGAGCGCGACCCGCGCTGCCGTCTCCTGCTCGTCGCCAGCCGGGATCTCCTCGACGGCACCATGGAGGGCATGCTCGGCTTCGCCGATGTGGCGGTCGTGACCGGGGAGAGCATCTCGATGGTCTCCGAAGCGTGCGCGAGCGGCCGGCCCGTCGTCGTCGTGGAGCCGCCGCAGCGCCATCCCTCGCACCGGGCGACCAAGCACCAGCGATTTCTGCGCGCGCTGGCGGCGGAAGGCTGCGTCCAGCTGGTGCCGGTGTCCGAGGCGCACACGGCGATCCATCGCGCCCTGACCGCGCCGTCCCAGACCAACCGTTTAGACACGTTCGCGGTGATCAGCGAAGCCGTGAAGCCCCTCATCTAAGTGTCAGCACCCATGCATGTCCTACAGCTCGTCCCCAGTCTGGAAGTGGGAGGTGTGGAGCGAGGGGTTCTGGACCTCGCCAAGGGGCTGATCGCCCGGGGCCATCGCGTGAGCGTCGTCTCCTCCGGCGGCACGCTCGTCGAGCCGCTCACCGCGCTGGGGGCCGCGCACCACCGCCTGCCGGTGCACGAGAAGTCGCTGACGGCGATGGCCGAGTGCGTCCCGGCGGTGGCCCGGCTCATCCGCGCCACCGGTGTTGACGTCGTCCACGCCCGCTCCCGGGTGCCCGGCTGGGTCGGCTTCGCGGCCGCGCGCCGGACGCAGCGGCCGTTCGTCACCACCGCGCACGGATTCTACGCACCCCACCCCGCCTCGCGCGTGATGGGTTGGGGGCGCCGGGTCATCGTGCCATCCGCGTCGCTCGCCCGCTACCTCGTCGAGCGCTTCCACGTCCCCAAAGACCGGCTGCGCGTCATCCCGCGCGGCGTGGACCTGAGCGAGTTCGCGTTCCAGCCAGCACCCGCGGCCCATGCGGGGCCGTGGCGCATCGGCCTCTTCGGACGGCTCAGCCCCATCAAGGGCCAGGAGGTGGCGCTGCACGCGCTCGAGCGGCTCCTCCGCAAGCCGCTGCCGGTGCGGTTGTGTTTCGTGGGCGATGCGCCGGAGGCTCCGCTGCGCCGGACGCTCGCAGCACTCATCGCGCGGCTCAAGCTGGAGGAGGCGGTCGAGTGGCTGGGCATCCGGCAGGACGTCCCGTCGCTGATGGCCTCGATGGATGCGGTCATCGCCCCCTCGACGTATCCCGAGTCGTTCGGGCGCAGCGTCATCGAAGCGCAGGCGGTCGGCCGTCCCGTGATCGCCTCGCGCATCGGGGGCATGGCCGACCTCGTGGAGCCGGAGCGGACCGGGCTGTTGGTCCCGCCGAACGACCCTCAGGCGCTGGCCGAGGCGATCGAGCGGATGATCACGGACGAGGCGCTGCGGCACCGCTGCGTTGCGGCCGCCCGCCGCCGGGTCGAGACCGAGTGGACGCTCGATCGGATGGTGGAGCGGACGCTGGCCGTCTACGAGGAGTGCCTCCAGGCGCCGCGCATCCTCATCTGGAAATTGAGCGCGCTGGGCGACGTCATCCTCTCGACGCCCACGCTGCGCGCGGTGCGGCGGCAGTTTCCGAAGGCGCACATCGCGCTGGCGGTCGGGCGCAGGGCGTATGAGGCGGTGGCGCGCTGCCCGTATCTCAACGACCTCCTCATCTACGACGGGAAGCGGAAGGACCGCGGGATCGCCGGGCAGCTGGGGTTCGTGCGGCGCTTGCGGCAGCGCGGCTTCGATCTCTCGATCGACCTGCAGAACAGCCGCAAGACCCACCTGTGGGCCTGGCTGGCCGGCATTCCGATCCGTGCTGGCTACCGGCGCAAGCTCGGATGGCTCCTGAACCGCGGCGTCCGGCAGCCGCGCGTCGTGTTGGCGCCGATCGCGCACCAGCACTACCTGCTGACGCACGCGGGCTTCACGCCGGACGGCGAACGGTTGGAGCTGTGGCCGTCGCCGCTCGATGAGCAGCAGGCGCTGCGGCTGCTGGATGGACTCAAGGCGCCGGGCGGCCAGCTCGTCGGCGTGCATCCGGGCGGCAGCGGCCGATGGCGGACGAAGCGGTGGGAGCTCGCGAACTGGGCGCGGCTGTGCGACGCGCTCGCCGAACGGAACGTGCAGCTCGTGGTGACCGGCGGCCCAGAAGAACGCGCGCTGGCCGGGGCGCTCAGCGGTCTGACGAGGACGCCGCCGCGGGTCGTGGCGGGGCAGACCAGCCTGATGGAGCTGGCGTGCCTCATCAAACGGTGCGACGTCTTCCTCGCGCATGATTCCTCCTCGCTGCACGTCGCCGCCGCCGTGGGCACGCCCACGGTGGCCCTCTTCGGGCCGACCGATCCCCAGCGCCATCTGCCGCCCTCGTTCAAGGGGCAGGTGATCAAGAAGGACGTGTTCTGCAGCCCGTGCTACTCGCCGCGCTGCCGCACCATCACCCACGCCTGCATGAGACTGATTACCGTGGAGGAAGTGCTCACCGCCGTGCTCGGCCTGCTGGCCGAAGCCGAAGAGCATTCCACGCGCCAACGCGCCAACGCGCCCACGCGCTAACTCGCCATGCGCATCCTTCACCTGACCTCGCATCTCAACGTGGGCGGCGTGACGAGTTCCATCCTCTCGCTCTCCCGGGCGCTCACACGGCGCGGCCATCAGGTCATCATTGCCTCGGGCGGAGGCGCCTTGGAGGCCCAGGCGGCGGCCTGGGGCGCGGCCCATTGGCCGGCATCACTGCGCACCAGCGTCGAGTTCAGCCCGCAGGTGCACGGCGCGGCACAGCACCTCGCGTCACGGCTTCGGGATGAGCCGGTGGACGTGCTCCATGCCCACACGCGCGTCGGGCAGGTGGTGGCCGCATGGCTCTCACGCGCGAGGCGCGTCCCCTACGTCGCCACGTGGCACGGGTTTTTCCGGCCGAACCCCGGCCGATGGCTCTGGCCCTGCACGGGCCGGCTGACGATTGCGATCAGCGAGCCGGTGCGGCAGCATCTCCTCCGCGACTTCAGGGTTGCGCCGGAGCGCATCCGGCTGATTCCGCACGGCATCGATCCCGCCCCGTTCGTTTCGCCCGTCGAGGCGGACGCGCAGGAGCATCTGCGCTCGCGGCTGGGGCTGCCGGCCGACGCCGCGGTGGTCGGCACCGTCGCGAGGCTGGTGGCCTCCAAGGGCGTCAGTCAGCTGATCCGCAGCCTCCCGCCGATCCGCCGCGCGATGCCGGCGGCCCGCCTGCTGATCGTGGGCGACGGGGAGGCGCGCGCCGGCCTGGAGCGGTTGGCTGAGCAGGAAGGGGTGCGGGACGCCGTCCACTTCGCCGGCTCGTTGCCTGAGACGCGCGTGGCGCTGTCGTTGATGCGGGTCTTCGTGTTCCTGCCGGCCGAGCAGGAGGGATTCGGGTTGTCGCTGCTCGAAGCCATGGCGAGCGGCCGGCCGATCGTGGCGGTCCGCCGGGGCGGCGGGGCGTCGTGGGTGCTGGAGGAGGCCGGCGTGGGCTCGCTGGTGCCTCCGGACGATCCCCAGGCGCTGGCCGCGGCGGCGGTCCGCGTCCTTCAGGACGGCGAGACGGCGTGCCGCGAAGCGGGCAAAGCGCGAACCATCGTGAAGGAGCGCTATACCATTAACCGGATGGTCGATCAGACAGAAGCGGTATACAAAGAAGTAACCGGAGGCAGTGCGGAATTCGGGGTTCGGAATGCGGAGTAAGAGCGTTTATTCCGCACTCCGCACTCCGCACTCCGAACTCTCTTGATGAATCGTGTGCTGGTTGTTCTGCCGAACTGGTTAGGAGAAACTCTGTTTGCCACGCCGTTCCTGCGGGCCCTGCGGCGCGCGCACCCGGACGCGTTCCTGGCGACGCTGGGCTGGCCGCAGTGCCGCGAGGTGCTGCGGCACAACCCGCAGGTGAATGCGCACGTGGACTATGAGGAGCGGGGGCGCCATCGCAGCCTGGCGGGCCAATGGCGCCTCGTGCAGTGGCTGCGCCATCAGCGCTTCGACACCGCCTTCATCCTGCGCAAGAGCCTGTCGCGGTCGCTGCTCCTCGCGCTGGCCGGCATCCCGCACCGCATTGGCTTCGCGAACGCGAAGAGCGGCTGGCTGCTGACGCGGCGGGTGGCGCTCCCTGAAGGGCGGCGGCACAAGGCCTCGACGTACTTCCCGCTGCTGGAAGCGATGGGGGTGGCACCCCCTGAGGCCCTCGCGGAGTACGTGGTGAACGCGGAGGAACGGGAAGCCGCGCGCACGCTGTTGGGCGCGCACCGGCTCCTTTCGGGCGGCCCGCTCGTCCTCCTGCATCCGGGCGCGAACTGGGGGCATAAGCGCTGGGCGCCTGAGCGCTTCGCACAGCTCGGCGACCGGCTCATCACCGGGCCGCAGGCCAGGGTCGCCCTGACCGGTGCCGCGGGCGACGTCGAGCTGGCCCGGTCGATCAGTCAACACATGCGTCATCCCGCCGTCGTGCTGGCCGGCCGCACCACGCTGCGCGAGCTTGCGGCGTGCCTGGCGCAGGCGCGGCTCTTCGTCTCCAATGACACCGGGGTGCTGCACATCGCCTCCGCGCTCGCCACGCCGCTCGTCGCACTCTACGGCCCGACCTCGCCGGCGCTCACCGGGCCGCTGGGCGATCCGCGGCGGATGCGCGTGATCCACCATCCTGATTGCTGTCCCGAGATTCCGTGTTACCGCCCGGAGCACCCCGCGCATCTCGGCATGGACTCGATCAGCGTGGACGAAGTGTATCAAGTCGCTACGAACCTCTTGGGACAAGGGAGAGAGGGTGGACGTAGTGCGGAATTCGGAGTTCGGAGTGCGGAATGAAGGATGCCACTGCTCTCAAAGCCACTCCGCACTCCGCACTTCGCACTCGGCACTCTGGGTCGCCCCGGATGTTGATGATTGGTCCCTCCAACATCGGCGATGCGATCCTCGTGAGCGGCGTAATCGCGGCGGTGCGGACGCGCTATCCCGAGGGGCACCTCACGCTGGTCGTCGGTGAGCGGGCCGCAGCGCTCTTCGCGGAGGATCCGCGCATCCAGACGCTGGTCAATGCGGACCGCTTCCGCAGCCCGCTGGCGCGCGTCACGCTGGCCTTCGCGCTGTGGCGCTACCAGCCCCAGGTGCTCGTCGATTTGCGCCACACGCTCTATCCGCTCCTGCTCAAGCCGCTGCAGGCCTGGCGCTACCTGCGGCAGCCCCCCAGGGACGTCGTGCACATGCGCGAGCGGCACCGCTGGAAGCTGCACGCCCAGGTGCCGGGCATTGCGGACGATGGTGCGGCGTCGTGCCCGCTCTGGTTCAGCGAGCGGGACGTCGCGCACGTGGAGGCGCTCTGGCGCCGGTGGCAGCTGCACCGCGCACCGCGCATCGCGCTGATCGCGCCCGGCGCGCGCAGCCATATCAAGCGCTGGACGGCGGAAGGCTTCGCGTGGGTGGCGGATCGCCTCATCACCGAGGCGGACACCCTCGTGGTCTTCTCCGGCGAACCGGACGAGGAGCCGGTCGTGGAGGAGATTGCCGCGCTGATGCGCGGGCGCGCGCACAGCCTCGTGGGGCTCGTCACGATCCGCCAGCTCGGGGTCGTCATGCAGCGGGTCCAGCTGGTCATCACCAACGACTCCGGGGCGCTGCACCTCGCCTCCGCCGTCGGGGCCCCGACGGTGGCGGTCTTCGGCCCGACCGATGCGGGCAAGTACGGCCCGACCGCGCCGTCATCGCGTACGATCCGCCGACGTCTCTTCTGCGCGCCCTGCGAGCGGGCGCTGTGCCGCTTCAACCACGAGTGCATGCGATTTATCACTCCCGAGGACGTGTACGACGCCGCCAAGGAATTGCTTCAGACCAGAGACATGAGACATGAGACATGAGACCACAGACAACAACCGCAGGCCAATGACGACAGACAACGTGATTGTGTGCCGTGTATCGCTTTGTCTCAGGTCTCTGGTCTCATGTCTCTTGTCTGATGTCTGATATGTTGATTCCAAAGCGGATCCTCGTGATCCGGCTCGATCGCCTGGGCGACGTCATCCTCTCCACGCCGGTGCTGCAGGCGCTGCGCCAGCGATTTCCCCACGCCTTCATCGCCATGATGGTCCGTCCTCCGTGCCGCGAGGCGGTGGAGGGCAACCCCCACCTCAACGAGGTGCTCCTCTATGAGAAGGAGGGACGCCACCGCGGGATCGGTGCGACGATCCGCTTCGCGCGCAGCCTGCGCCGCTTCGAGTTCGACACGGCCCTCGTGCTGCATCCGAGCCACCGCTCTCACTGGATCCCGTGGCTGGCGCGCATCCCCAGCCGGATCGGGTATGACCGCAAGAGCGGCTGGCTGCTGACCCATCGCCTCCCGCACCGCAAGCAGGAAGGCGCCCGGCACGAGGCGGTCTACACACTGGAGCTGCTGCGCCCCTTCGGGATCGTCCCCGGTACCCCCCGGCCGGTCGTGCCGGTGGCTCCGGCGGCCGACCGGCGCGTCGATGAGTGGCTCGCCGCGCAGGCCCTCCGCCCAGGCGACCGCCTGGTCGCCATCCATCCATCGGCGAGCTGCGTGTCGAAGCGGTGGATGCCGGAGCGCTTCGCTCAGGTGGCGGACCGGCTGGCCACGGAGCAGGGGGTGCGGATTTGCCTCGTCGCCGGCGAGCCCGACGCCGTCTTCGCGGAGGCGGTCCTGCGCGCGATGCGCCAGCCCGCCGTCAACGCCGCCGGACGGCTCAGCGTGGGGGAGCTGGCCGCCCTCTTGCGCCGGTGCCGGCTGCTCATCTCCAACGACTCCGGCCCGGTGCACGTCGCCGCCGCCGTCGGCACGCCGGTCGTGGACATCTTCGGACGCAACCAGCGCGGATTGTCGCCGCAGCGCTGGGGGCCCTTGGGGGCGGGGCACGTGGTCCTGCATAAAGAAGTCGGGTGCGTCACCTGCCTGGCGCATCGCTGCGACATCGAGTTCCTCTGCCTCACCTCGCTCAGCGTGGAAGAGGTCTATCGCGCTGCCGTGAGCGTCCTGGAACAACACGCGTAGCTGTCAGCCATCAGCGTTCAGCGAGTGTGGCTGAGTGTATCGAATTGACTTCCCAGGACTTTCCAGCTTAAATACGTCCCATGAGCACGGATCGGATGCGCGCGGCGACGTGGTGCATGCTCCTGAGCCTCATCGGGCTCGGGCTCTCCGGGTACCTCGCCTACCTGCACCTCGGGCTCCTGCGCGGTGAGCTCCTCGGCGGGGCGGCCTGCAGCGGCAGCGGCGCGTTCAATTGCCACGCGGTCACCGGCGGCAACTGGGGGCAGCTCTTCGGCATGCCGCTGGCACTCTGGGGCGCCATCGGCTACGTGACCGTGCTCGCCCTGGCGCTGTTCGCGCGCCAGTCGGACGAGACGGCGGAGGCGGCGACGACGCTGCTCGTCGTCCTGTCGACGGGATTCGTCCTCGCCGATGCCGGCCTCTTCCTCCTCATGGCCTTCGTGATCCGCTTCTATTGCCTCTTCTGTCTCCTGACCTATGCGGTCAACATCGTCCTCCTCATCGTGTCGCTGCGCGCCTTCGGAGCCCCGTGGGCTCGCGCGTTCGCGCAGGCCCCCGCGGCCCTGCAGGCCCTCGCACCGTCGAGGCCGCATTCGGATGCTGGGCTCTTTTGGGGTCTGGTGGCCGCCGGGATCGCCGGGGCGGTCAGCGTCCACGCCGCGACGACCTTCGTCTCCCAGGGATCGGCCGGGGCCATGCGCAAGCAGGTCCGCGAGTTCGCGCTGAGGCAGAACCGGGTGACCGTGGACGTCGCGGGCGACCCGCGCCTCGGCTCGCCGGCGGCGCCAATCCAGCTCATCGAGTTCAGCGACTTCTACTGTCCGGCCTGCCAGCGCGCCTCGAAGTTCAACACGATCATGCTGGCCGGCCGCCGGCGCGATGCGACGTTCGTGTTCAAGCACTTCCCGCTGGACACCGCCTGCAACGACAAGGTCACCCGCCTGGTGCATGCCGGCGCGTGCAAGGTCGCGGCCGCCTCGGAGTGCGCCCACGAGCAAGGACAGTTCTGGCCGTTCCACGACATGGTCTTCGGGCAGGGGGCGACGTACAACCTCAACAACCTCGAAGGCGACGTCACCCGGCTGGGGATCGACCTGACCCGCTTCCGGGCGTGCCTGGACTCCGGGCGGGGGATGGAGGCGGTGAAACGCGACATCGCCGAGGCGGGCAAGATCCAGGTGACCAGCACGCCCACCTACATCGTCAACGGGATCCCGATGGCCGGGGGCTTAAGCCCGGCGGTGTTTGAGGAGATCGTCGCGGTGCTGCAGGAGCTCCAGTGACAGCGCTCGCCGTCGGACAGCCCGCCCCCGCCTTCTCGCTGCAAGACGGCGAGGGGAACACGGTGACGCTCGAAGCGCTCCGCGGCCGGCGCGTGGTCCTCTACTTCTATCCGAAGGACGACACGCCGGGCTGCAC
>JACQRE010000009.1 GCA_016206585.1 Candidatus Omnitrophota bacterium
GGGCCCCGCGCGCTGGGGGCGCGCACCATCCTGGCCGATCCGCAGGACGCCGACGCGAACCAGACGATCAACGACCGGCTCGGCCGGGTCGAGTACATGCCCTTCGCGCCGGTCATCCTGGAGGAGTTCGCCGGCGAAATCCTCCAGGGCTGGTCGCCGGACCACCCCTCGGCGAAGCACATGACGCTGGTGTACCAGGTGAACCCGGCCTGGCGCGCGCGGCTCTCCGGCGTCGTGCACGTGGACGGCACGGTGCGGCCTCAGGTCCTCAGCGAGGCGGACCATCCCTTCTACCATGCGATCCTGCGGGCCTACTGGAAGCGGACCGGCATCCCGGTCCTGATCAACACGAGCTTCAACGCGCACGGCGAGCCGATGCTGCGGACGGTGGAAGAAGGACAGCGGGCGTTGGAGGATGGACGCGTGGATGCGTTGGTGGCGGGGAACAAGCTGGCGTTTAGCGATAAGCGACATCCTCAAGCGCGCCGCCATCCTACGGCTGGCGGCACTCCCGTCGCCGACCCGCCTTCGGCGGGTACCCCGGCTCGGTCGCAAGCGACAAGCAACGCGTAAGAACCATAAGAACCAATGGAAGAGCCAAAGCCGACGTGGGCCAGAGAAGTCCAGACGGAGCCGCCGAACTTCGGACAGGCGCAGCGCGTCTCCTCGCTGGCGTTGTGGTGGGAGGTGGCGCGCCGCCGGCCGCGATGCGAGGCGATCCTGGCCCAGGGGCAGGCGCTCTGCCCATTCGTGCCGGGGTTGGTGTCGCTGGTCGTGCTGTCGTGCCGGCGGCTGCCGCAGCTGCAGCGGCTGTGCGACTCGCTGATCCCGTTCCTCGGCTCGGTGGAGACCTTTTCGAAATTTGAGCGGATCCTCGTGGACAACGGGTCGGGCCAGGAGCTGTTGGCCTACGCGAAATCGCTCAACTTCTTCCACCGGATCATGGCCCATCAGACCAACCGGGGGATGCTCGACGCGCTGCGTGGGGCCTTCACGGTCTGCCGCGGCGAGTACATCCTGCTCCTGGAGGAGGACTTCGTCCTGCAGTACGACCGGCCGTTCCTGCGCGCCTGCCTCGACGTCTTGACGGACTACCCGGAGATCGGCATCATCCGGCTCAAGAACCAGAACAACTGGTGGAAGCCGCACCGCCGCATCGCCCCCCTGCGCTCGACGCGCTCGGGCGTGCCGTTCTGGACCTGGCTGCCCTCGGCCGATGGGACGCTCAACGTCTGGTCCGCGGGCAGCGTCCTGTTCCGGAAGGTGAGCTACGTCAGCACCGGGCCGCTGCCGGAAGGTCCCAACGTCAGCCGGGAAACCATCTCGCACCAGGGCTACCTCTATGAGTGCTCGTACGGCCGCCGCTACAACCGGACGTGGCTGGCGGCCAAGCTCAAGCAGTGCTACCCGTTCGTCCAACCCAACGACCACGCCGACAGCCCGGGCTGGGGCCAAGAAACCACACCACAGAACCACAGAGAAAACGCCACAGAGGCACAGAAGATGCAAGCGCCGGGATTTGGTGTTTAACGATGTCGATTCCTCTGTGGTTCTGTGGAGCTTCTGTGGCTCTGTGGTGTCAGGGATGTTGTGATGAGGGCTGATGACTTGACCGTCTTCGTCCTCTCCACGGGGGAGGAGACGCTGCCGGATTGTCTGCGCGCGCTCGAGGGCCAGACGCATCCCGTGCGCGTCGAGCGCATCACCGGGGTGGCTCCGATGAGCCGCGCGTTCCAGGCGATGCCGGAGCGCTGCGTCACCCCCTACTTCGTCCAGGTGGATGCGGACATGCTCCTCGATCCGGATGCGATCGAGCGGCTCCACACCGGCATCCGACGCGCCGGCCGCTTCACCGTGATGGTCTCCGGCCAGCTGGAGGAAGAGGGGTTCGGGCCCGGCGGGGCGGTGAAGTGCTGGAAGCGCGGCCTGTTCCGGATCGCGCGCTTCCGGGACGCGCGCGCGGTCGACCGCGACCTGTTCCGCCGCATCCGGTGGCTCGGGCTCCATCCGCAGCCGCTGCCGGGCCTCTTCGGCATCCACCGGCCGCGCCACTCGGCGTTCTCCGCGTACGTGAAGGCCAAGGGCGACGTGGAGAAGTGGCGCTGCCTCCGGCGCCCCGCGCGCCAGTACGCCCTGCCGCTCTTCGACATGCTGCTCATCCAGTATCCGGAATCGCGCGACCGCTTCCTCGGGATGCTGCTGGGGTGCCTGACGGTGGGCGACCGGCTGCGGCGGTCCAAGGACCTGCCGTTCGAGCGAGCGCTCTTCGCCCAGCTCATGCAGCGGTTGGGGTGGCGCGATGGAGCGCCTCCGCCCGCGCTGTCGGCCGAGCAGGGTGAGGCGCTGCGCCGGCTCTTCGCCGAAAGCTACCGGGATGGTCCGGACCGCGAGTCGGCCGCGCGCCGAGCGCTCACCGGGATGGCGTGGTCGCTCTTCGCCCAGCGCGACGGGGTGCTCGACGGCGCACAGCTGCCCGCGGGGGTGCGCTGATGCGGATCTTCATCCAGCACTCCCACGCCCTGCACGCGAAGGTGACCATCCCGCTGGCCGCCTGGCTGGTCCGTCACGGCCATGAGGTGGTGTTCCGCGAACAGCGGGACGGCTGGCGCACGTTCTCCGCGGATTACATCCGGTCGCACCCGACGAGCGTGCGGATCATCGACCGGGACGCGCTGCGCTATGCCGCCCGCCTCATCGGCTACGCGCGGGACTGGGCGCAGACCGAGCCGTTCGTGCGCTTCACCCGCCGGGAGCCCGATGCGCGCGACGACGCCGTGGTCTCTGACACCAAAGAGATCGACGCGCTGCGGGCCATTCAGGCGCGGCATGGCGTGCCGGCGTTTGCGGTCGGCTACCAGCACCTGCCGGTCATCGCGCGCGTCGAGGGTCCGCTCGCGCGATCCGAACGTCCGTCGTCGTTCTTTCTCGAAACGAACGCGTTCACCACAGCCCACCGGTTCCCGCAGATCCTGGATGGCTGCGAGGCGGTCCCCAACACGTTCACCTATCTCGACCGCGTGTTCGAGCGGCACGCCCCCCCACCAACCAGCGCTCCCAGCAGTGACAGGATTGGAGCGCGGTTGGTGGGGGGGCACGTGCTGATCTTCCACCCCGGCGGCTGGCGCGGCATCGAGTCGAACCCGGGCGATTCGCGCGCGGTGTGCGAGGCCAGCCAGCGCGCCCTGATCGAGCGGGCGTGCCTGCCGCTGCTGGCGGCCGGTCTCGAGCCGGTGATCAAGATCCATCCGCTGCGGGCGCGCCACCACGACGAGGATGACGTGCGGCGGCTGATCGCGGAGATCGAGCGCGCTCATGCGCTGCCCGCCGGCGCCATCCGGTGCCTGGGGCCTGACGCGTGGTTCTGGGACGAGGCGTTTCAGAGCGCGTTCATCCTGACGTACGGCTCCTCGTCGCTGTATGAGCTGTGGGCGGCCGGGCTGCGGCGGGTGGTCGTCGCGCACTTCGAGGGGACGGCCCGCAGCCGGAAGTTCGAGCTGTTTCCCAGCCTGGGCCTGGAGACGCACGAGGCGTACGCCGAGTTCATCCGCGCGAAGCGGTACGAGACGCTGCCCAATGATCCGCTCGCGCGCACCGCCGCCGAGGCCTACGCAGCGCTCTGGACGGGCGAGGCCACCCGCACCGCGGCGGAGACGATCCTCACGGCGATCGCTTCCCCCCGCGCGTCCGCCGCCAACGGCTCCTCGTCCTCGCATCGAGCGGAGCCGGACCTCTCCAAGACGGCACTGACCCTGTTCCTCACCGGCGGCGTCTCGCTGGGGACGTGGAAGGCGATCGGCAGCCTCAACCGCGAGATCGAACTGTACCGGCGGCTCGCGCCGAGGCTCCGGCGGGTCAGCCTCGTCACGTACGGCGGCGGGCGCGATGCCGACTTGCGCGGCCGGATCGAGCCGATCGAGTCGCTCGCCGTCTCCTGGTCACCCTGGCATCCGGCGACGACGCGGGAGCTCGTGGCGCGCTACGGCGGGCAGTTGCGCGACACGGACGTGATCAAGACGAACCAGATCCGCGGCGCCGACATTGCGCTGGCGGCGGCCCGCCGGTTCCGGAAGAAGCTCATCACGCGCTGCGGGTTTCTCCTGGCGCGCAACACCGCCTTTGAGGGCGCCTCGCGGTGGCGGCGGCATGCCGCCTCGGCACTTGAGCGGGAGGCGTTCCGGCAGGCCGATGCCGTGTCGGTGACGTCGGAGCGCGACCGCGAGTGGGTCGTGAACCGCTATGGGGTCACACGCAGCCGGGTGTGGGTGGTGCCCAACGCGGTGGATACCGAGCGGTTCCGTCCTCGTCCCGACGTCACGCGGCGCGCCCAGCTCGTCTACGTGGGCCGGTCCAGCCCGGAGAAGAACCTGCCCGAGCTGCTGCTGGCGATGCGGCGGCTGCGGGCGCAGGGACGCGACGTGCGCGCGCGCTTCATCGGCGCCTGCGGGCAGGATCTCACCCTGCGGGGCCTGGCGGCGGATTTGCCGGTGGAGTTCACCGGGCCGGTCGCGAATGAGCGGCTGCCGGAGCACCTGGTGCAGTCGATGGTCTTCGTGCTGCCGTCCTCGTATGAAGGCCACTCGAAAGTCCTGATCGAAGCCATGGCCTGCGGGCTGCCGATTATTGGCGCGAATACGATCGGCATCCGGGAGGAGATCCGTCACGGCGTGAACGGCTGGCTCTGCGAGCCGGAGGCGCAGCCCCTGGCCGACGCGATCCGGACGGTGCTGGACGACGCGGCACTCCAAGCCTCGCTGGGCGAGCAGGCCCGGCGGCACGTCGTGGAGCGCTACAGCCTGGACCGCGTCCTCGACTTGGAGCTGGAGCTGCTGCGCGCGGTGGTGCAGGCATGAGCGACGTGAGCGTCGTGATGGCGGTCCATAACGGCGAGCGGTACGTGGGCGAATCGCTCGCCAGCCTCCTGTGCCAGTCGTGGGCCGGCTTCGAGGCGATCGTCGTCGACGACGGTTCGACCGACGGCACCGCCGAGATCCTGGATCGCCTGAGCCAATCCGACCGGCGGATTCGCGTCGTCCGGCAGGACCACCGGGGCCTGACGCCCTCGCTCAACCGTGCGGTCAGCCTCGCGCGGGGCGAATACGTGGCGCGCCAGGATGCGGATGATCACTCGGAGCCGGAGCGCTTGGCGCAGCAGCTGCGGTTCCTCGACGCCCATCCCGCGGTGGCGGCGGTGGGGACCGCCGGGTGGGTGATGGACGAGGAGGGCGACCCGGTCGCTCCGCTGATGGCGCCCACCGGATCCCGGCGCGTCGCGGCCCTGCTGCGGCAGGCGCGCGCCACGCCGATCCACGGCTCGATGATGATCCGCCGGAGCGCCGTGGAGGCCGTCGGCGGCTATCGCGACGCGTTCCGCGCCTCGCAGGACCTGGACCTGTGGTTGCGCCTCTCTGAGCGATTCCCAATCGATAACCTGCCGGAGGGGCTCTACGCGTGGCGCCTGAACTCCGAGGGCGTCTATGCGACACGGCGGGAGGAGCAGCTCAAGTACTGCGGCATCGCGCTGGCCTTCGCCCGCGAGCGGCAGCGCTTCGGAGACGATTCGTGCGCGCTGTTGCAGGAGTGCGCCGGCGACCTCGACGCGTTCGCCAAGCGCTTCCGGATGCGCGGGCTGCTGCACGCGCTCTGGGGCGAGCTCCTCTTCCGGGGTCTTGGCGATCCGGGCGTCGCACGGCGCGAGCTGGGGGCGGCACTTCGCAGCGGCGCGTGCCATCCGAAGACGATCGGCTTCTTTGTGTGGAGTGCGCTCGGGTTGAGCTGGCCTGGTCGAGCCCCCCTCACGGTCCAGTCACATGGCTGAGATCCCCCCGGGCGTCTTGATGGTGACGGGCGCGTACGACCCCGAGCTGAGCGGCGGCGGCCTGCAGTGCCGCGAGCTGATCCGCGCGCTGCGGAGCCGGGCGCGCTGCGGCGTCCTCACCACGGCCACGGAAGCGGCCGCGCTGCGGGAAGAGCAGGTGGACCGCGTGCCGGTCTACCGCGTCAGCGTGGACGTCACGCGCCTGGGGTCGCAGGTGCGCGCCGGGCTGCGGCTGACCCGCCGCTTCCTCGAGCTGCAGCACGACTACGACGTGGTGCACATCCACGGCTTTTCCCGCAAGGCGATCCTGCTCACCCTGCTCGCGCGCCTGAAGCGCAAGCGGGTGGTGTGGACGTTTCACACGGGGGGGCACGATGCGCCCGAGGCGATCCGCGCGCACGGACGGCTGGCGGCGTGGGCGTACGACCGGGCGGACGCCTACACGAGCGTCAGTCCCGAGCTGCACGCAGCACACGGCGCGGCCGGCGTGCCATCCGGGAAGCTGGCGTGGATCCCCAACGGCGTGGACCTGGAGCGGTTTCAGCCGGCTTCTGCTGAAGATCGTCGCAGGCTGCGCCAACGCCTTGGACTGCCGGCGGATCGGCCAGTCATCCTCTTCGTGGGGTTCTTCTCGAACGAGAAGCAGCCCGACGCACTCTTCGAAGCGTGGCAGCGTCTACCGGGCGAGACCACGCTGCTGTTCATCGGGGCGACGCGCTCGCGCTATCGCGAGGTGGACCCGGCACTCGCACCGCGGATCCGGGACGAGGCGCAGCGGCGCGGCCTGGCCTCGCGCCTGCGGTTCGTGGAGCAGACGAAGTCGATCGAGGACTACTTCCGCGCGGCCGATCTGTACGTCCTGCCGTCAAGCCGTGAGGGGATGCCGCTGGCCCTCCTTGAGGCGATGGCCTGCGGGGTGCCGTGCATCGCCTCCCGCCTGCCGGGCTCCACCGACACGATCATCGAGGACGGCGTCAATGGCGCGCTGGTGCCTCCGAGCGATGTCACGGCGCTGGAGCAGGCGATGCGGCGGCTGCTGGACCATCCGGATGAGGCCGCCGCCATGGGCGTCCGCGCCCGGGCAACGATCGCCGAGCGGTTTTCGATTGAACAGACGGCGGAGCGGTATTTTGAGTTGTATCAACGACTGACGAGCGGGCACCGTCTTAGCGACATGCGACATGCGACATGCAACACATCAGAACCATGCTCAGGGATACACGACAACCGATAACAGGGTTTCGGTGCGTGTTTTGCGGGAGGAAGCTGGCGCGAGGCGCCGCGCCGGGCCGGTGGGCGTGCCGGGCGTGCCGGGCGACGTTCGCCGTCACGCGCAACGCCAAGCGCTGCGTGGTCCGCGTCGCCGTCCACGACTGCGGCGCCGGAGCAGATTGCTGCCAACGGAAGCGGGGATGATCAGCACCAGGTTTGGGCTCGCCAAAGTTTCCATGGGGCCGGTTCCGGTTGGCCGATCGGGCGGGAGGGCGACGGGGTGGCCTCCGGTAGCGTCCTCGGGGAGCCCTCCTTCGGCGTCCCTCTCGGACGCTCCCCTCGGCTCCCCGTCGCTGGACGGCAGTCTTTTTCCGCAATGCGGCCAACCACCAGCCCTGGACGTTGTCGGGCGAGCCAAGCGACAAGCAACACATCCAAGGAACACGCTTACCGGGCTGAGCCCGCGCAGTCACTCGCGTCCGTCCGCGCCCCCGCCGAATAGGGCCAGGATCAATAATGAGTGGAAGGTCAAGGCGGCGTGGTTTACGAGTGTCCTTCTGGTTTCTGCGGGTGCAGTGTGCGCCGACGAACCCCCGTCGTGGTCTGAATTTGATGTGCGATCCCCCAACGGACACTATCTGGCTCAAGTCAGCGTGCGGGAAAAGCCGGAAGGCGCCCCTCGCTGGACATGGAAGTACCAGCTCACGGTGTTTGACACCCGACAGGAGGGGGCCCGGCAGTCCCTCTGGTCGTGTGAGTACACGCACGAGGGCTATTCGGGCGGCTACCTGTCCGATGACGGGTCTACCTTCGCCTACGTCAACTCCTGGTATGAACCGGATGGGCCGACGGTCTCCATGTACCATCTGGGCAAGAACGCCGGCGTCATCGTGGGCCGCGAGTTCAACATCCCCGCCGCGGCCCTCCGGTCAACGGTCTCGCACCAGCTGTGGCTCGATGACTCCGGTGCTCCCAACGTTCGATTCGTCCAAACCACGAAGGAGCCCGCGCCTCCAAGCTACTACGACACACTTGCCAAGGAGTGCCAAACCAGACAGAGTCAAGGGTGCTGTCTCGCCTCTGTGGAAACCATGAGGGCCAGCCACTCTACTCTCCTGCCGCTGGAGGGATGTCCTGCGGGGTACCAGCCAAACGGGATGCGGTGCATTGATAGTTATCATTGGTGCCAACCAGCAAACCCGCTCCCGCTAGGGCTGGAAATCACCACCATCGATCACCAGACTCATCAGATCAGCGTGGAATCTGCAACGTTGGTGAAGCCATGACTGACGGCCCGTCCGCTCGTTCCGGCGCGGTCTCCGGGCGCCCGGTTTTTGCTCGCTGTTCCTCTTCTACTGCCGGCGGGTCCTGCTCGGGCGACGGGGTGGCCTCCGGTAGCGTCCTCGGGGAGCCCTCCTTCGGCGTCCCTCTCGGACGCTCCCCTCGGCTCCCCGTCGCCACTCGTCACCAGAGCCGGCGCGCTGCGTTACCCGCCGGATACCCGGCGCTACCCAGACACCGATTACCCTTTGTCACATGGACGGCTACTTGAGCCAGATGAATGGGATCAATCATGCATGAAAGCGTGAAATTAGAAGAAGCGAAATATTTTCTTGGGCAGATGGCTAAGGAGGAACTAAATCCAGAAGTTTTCAAGCACAACCTCAGCGCTTTCCTCTCGTCTGCGCGTTCGATTCTTCAATACTCGCTGGAGGAAGCTGAGAACAAAGCGAATGGGAAGGCGTGGTACGATGCTCACATGAATGGCAACCAGCTATTGAAATACTTTAAGGAGAAGCGGAATGTGAGTATCCATACTGAGCCGGTTAAGCCAAGAAGACATATTACGTTTACGAAAACTATAGGCCCATCTTCGTCCTTCCGAATCATTGGGGAGAAAAGCGAGTACAAGTCCCCTCCTAAGGATACCAACGCAGAAAGTGAGCACACCGCAATTACACATAACTTTGTGGACTGGAAAGGGTCTGAAGACGTGCTGACATTATGCAGGAGATATCTTGGTGACCTGGAGGCGTTCATTATAGATGGAATTGCCCAGGGCTTTATTTCTGGCTAGACGATGAGAAAGTGTCACGGCATTTTACCAACCCATCAGCAAAGTCTGTGTAGTGAATAATATGTTCCTAGAATTCTGTGAGTGAGGAGACAATTCAGGAGATGGAGTGCGAGGAAGTAACAAGAAAAAGGAAGCCCTGCAAAGGCCATCCAATGAAAGGTGCGAAAGTCTGTTATCCGCACAGCTTCGGAAAAATTAGAAATGTTCCGTGGCATAAAAATGCAACGTTCCACTGTATGTTAGGTATCCTAGGTCTCCTGGGAACTGGGGCAACCTACTGGTCTGGCGCGACCAGAGCCAACCAGGAGGCAATAATGGAGAATTTGGCACAGGTTCCTGCCAGGACCGCTAGAGAGTTCGGATTGGGAAGAATTGAGAGAGAGGGAATTGCCTTGACCCTGAGGTACGCATATGAATTCGACCAGTATCTTGGCGCGACTAATGAATATGGCAATGAAGACAGGATAATAGATCCTGGGCAACCGATACGGAAGAGATTTGACCCTGACAAGGGAGTTGGGTTTGTGTTTGGCGTAGCAAACGGTAATCCCGGAATTCCCTTTGAGGATGTTTGGTTACAGGTTGTACTGGTTGACGAGGGATTAGAAGTAGTCAGCGCTGATGGCTGGCAGACGCAGAGAGTGAATAAACGGTATTCCCACTATTTTTCTCGGATAAATAATACACCGTTGAATGTTTCGGGCGCACTGGTAGTAAAATTTCCGCATTCGGGAACTTTTTTGTTGCAGTGCTCAATCGAGGGGCGAGGAGTCGAACCAATCAGAATTCCTGTAAAGGTTCTGCTATACCAATGAACTTGGGGGAACTCCGGGGACAGTTTATTCGATGGGCTCTGCCATATAGAAGAGGGGAAGCGGTGGTTGGGTGGCGCTGGGTATCCGGCGGGTCACACAACGTGTCTGGGGCCGGTGGTTGGCCGGATCGCAGCGACGGACGTGGAGGGCGCGGCGGTCGCCACCCTCGCGGGTGGCGACACTCCCGTCGCCCACCCGCCTGCGGCGGGTGCCCGGGCTCGGTCGCGGCTGGACGCCGAGCGGGCCCGGCGACCGAAGCGGGCACCACGGCGCGAGCGCCGTGGTCGCTGAGGGAAGTGCCGAACGGCGCAGCCGGAGGCGGGCGCGATCGGCCAACCGGAACCGGCCC
>JACQRE010000044.1 GCA_016206585.1 Candidatus Omnitrophota bacterium
ACCGGGAGCCGGCGAGGCGGACGGAACCCGTGCAACGCCTTCAGGATGATTTCAGGGCCGATCCCGCATGGATCGCCGGCGGTGATGGCGATCATCCCACCACTCGCGCGGGGCTGCCGTCGGCAGCCAGCTTCGCAGTAATAGATTCGTGCAGAGGCGAAGCCCCGCCAGTGGCGGGTCGCGCGAGTGGTGGGATCATGAGGAGGGAACGATTTCGATATACGCGCGGCGCTTCAGATCCGTGAGCCACCGGATGAGGGCGGCCTGGTACTTCCGCTGGTACAGCTGCTGTTGGATGGCGTGGTTGGCATCAGTCACGGAGAGGCTGGCCGCACTGCGCCGCTCCTCCATGTTGACGAGATGAAACCCCAACCGCGTTTGGATCGGGTCCGAGAGCTGCCCGACCGGCAGGCTGAACAGGACCGCGTCCAGCTCGGGCAGCAGTTCGCCTTGCGCCACCCAGCCCATGTCCCCGCCCGCCTCCCGATGCGAATCCTCTGAATGCCGCGTGGCGAGCTCGGCGAAGTCCGCCCCGCCAGCCAGCTGCCGCCGGAGGTCCTCGATCAGTGCGCGCGCCTCCGCCTCGCCGCGGCGCTCATCCACCCGCACGAGCAGATGCGACGCCCGCACCCGGTCGCCGGGCTTGGCCAGTTCGGGGTGCGCGTCCAGTTCGCGCGCCACCTCCTGGGGGCTGACGGAGATCGTCGAGCGCACGTTCGCGTCGATCACGCGCTGGACGAGGAGCTGGTCCCGCACCGACTGCTTGAGCTGCTCCTCGGACAGCCCGGAATCCGCCAGTGCTTGCTGGAACGCCTCTTCGGACCCGAACCGCTGGCGGAAGTGATCCATCCGGGCGGCCACCTCGTCGCTGGCGACGACCACGCCGCCCCGCTTGGCTTCCTGCAGGATGATCTGCTGCTCGATCAGCCGACGGAGGATGACCCGGTGCACCTCGGCGGGATCCGCATCGTCCGGGAGCCGGACCTCCGGATCCTCGAGCATGGCATGCATCTGGCTCATCACGTCCGCCTCGGTGATCACGGCGTCGTTGACGACGGCGACAATCCGGTTCACCGTCTCCGCCATCACCGAAGGAACGTTTGCCATGAGCACGACCGCTGCAGCAATGGTGAGTCGGATCATCGGCTGGTCACCGTCAGTTTGCTCACCGCCTCGCGCAGCAACCGGCAATAGAGGTCGAACCCCACCGCGCTGACGTGGCCGGACTGCTCTACGCCCAGCAGGTTGCCGGCCCCGCGGATCTTGAGGTCCTCCATGGCGATCTTGAACCCCGAGCCCAGCGCGGTATGCTCCGTCATCGCCTCAAGCCGCCGCCGAGCCTCCGCCGTGAGGACGGCGCGCTTGGAGACCGTCAGGTACGCGTACGCCCGGCGGTCAAAGCGCCCCACCCGCCCGCGCAGCTGGTACAGATCTGCCAGGCCGAAGGTCTCGGCCTGGCGCACGATCAGCGTGTTGGCGTTGGGGATGTCGATCCCCGACTCGATGATGGTGGTGGTCACCAGGACGTCGAGCCGCCCCTCGATGAAGGCCACCATCACCGCCTCCAATTCGCCCTCCCCCATCTGCCCGTGCGCGACCCCGAGCCGCGCCTCCGGCACGAGCTGCGACAGCCGCCGGGCGACCTGATAGATATTATGCACCCGATTGTGCACGACGTACACCTGTCCGCGGCGCTCCAGCTCCCGGCGGATCCAGCGGCGCATCGAGGCCTCATCGTCCTCGACCACCTGCGTCTTAACCGGGTGGCGGTTCTCGGGCGGCGTCGCGATGAGCGAGAGGTCCCGCGCGCCCACGAGCGACAGGTAGAGCGTCCTCGGAATCGGCGTGGCGGAGAGCGTCAGGACGTCCACCTGGGTGCGCCACTGCTTCAGCCGCTCCTTGTCCTGCACGCCGAAGCGCTGCTCCTCATCAACGATCAACAGCCCCAGCCCCTTGAACCGGACGTCGCCGGAGAGCAGCCGGTGCGTGCCGATCACCACGTCGCAGCGGCCTTGAGCCAGCGACTCGAGGATGCCGCGCTGCTGCGCCTCGGATTGAAACCGGGTCAGCATCTCCACCTGGATGGGAAACCCCTGCATCCGGGCGGTGAACGTCCGGTGGTGCTGGTAGGCGAGGATCGTCGTCGGCACCAGCACGGCGGCCTGCCGCTGGTCCATGACCGCCTTGAAGACCGCCCGGATCGCCACCTCGGTCTTGCCGTAGCCGACGTCGCCCAGCAGGACGCGGTCCATCGGCTGCGGCCGCTCCATGTCCCGCTTGACCTCGGCGGTCGCGGTGAGCTGATCCGGCGTCTCGCGGTACGGGAACGCCGTCTCGAACTGCCGCTGCCATGGCTGATCTGCGGCGAACGCGTGGCCCGGCAGCGCGACGCGCCTGGCCTGCAGGTCCAGCAGCGACTTCGCGTACATCCAGGCGCCGACGTACGCCTTCGTCTTCGCGCGCTCCCAGGCCGTGCCGCCCAGCGTGTGGAGCGCGGGCTGGCGGTTGCCAAACGCCACGTACTTCTGGACCAGGTGGAGTTGGTCCATCGGCACGTAGAGGCGGTCGCCGTCCGCGTACTCCAGGACCAGCGCGTCCTGCGACCGAGCCGCCGGCGGCGAGGAAGTGCCGGAGCGCGATGGCGATCCGACCGGCCCCTCGGTGCTCGCGATCGTCTCCCGGCCAAGATACCGGCCGATGCCATGGTCCACATGCACCGCGGAGTCGCCCTCCTGGAGGTCGACGAACGACTCGAACGGCACGTCGACCGAGATCTTCGTGTGGACCGTGCGCGGCAGGACGACCACCAGGGTGTGGCGGTCGAGCGTCTCGAGGGTCTTCGGGTTGAAGCTGCGCATCGAGGCGATGCACGCACCGCTGAGCTCCACTCGGATGGGCGATTCGAAGGTGGCGGGAAACACGTCGAGGACGCCGCCGCGCGCGGCGAACTCGCCGGGATCGGCGACCTGGTCGACGCGGCGGTAGTCGAAGTGCAGCAGCTGCTGGATCAGCCGCTCCAGCGGCTGGGCCTGCCCGACGTAGAGCCGGCAGTAGTCAAACATCGGTTGGCGCGTTCGCGCGTTCGCGCGTTTCCGCGTTGGTCACGCGCCAACGCGACCACGCGCCAACGCGCAAACCAGTCTCACATGCGGCGGGGGGCGGACACGCCCAGCACCCCCAGGCCGTTCGCAAACACCTGGCGTGTCGCCCGGATGAGCGCGAGCCGCGCGGCGGAGTGCTTGGCATCCTCGGTGATCACGCGGTGCTTCGTGTAGAACACGTGGAAGCATTCGGCGAGCTTCCGGAGATAGACGGTAATGCCGTGGGGCTCGAGCGACACCGCGCAGATCCGCAGGACGATCGGGTACTGGAACAGCCACCGGATGAGCAGCCGCTCCTCGGGCTCCTGCAGGCGCCGCAGATCCGGCCGCAGCCTCGCCCACCAGGGGATGCTGCCCTTCGCCAGGATGCTGCAGATGCGCGCGTGCGCGTACTGGACGTAGAAGACCGGGTTCTCCTGCGACTGCGACGTGGCGAGGTCCAGGTCAAAATCGAGCGGGCTCTCCAGGGTCCGCATGAGGAAGAAGAACCGGGTCGCATCCACGCCGACCTCGTCCAACACCTCCTTGAACGTGACGAACTCTCCCTGGCGCTTGGACATGGGCACGGGCTTGCCGCGGCGCGTGAGCGTCACCAACTGGGTGATGCGGACCACCAGCCGCTCCTCGGGAAAACCCAGCGCCTTCACCGCCGCCTTGATGCGGCCGATGTAGCCGTGGTGGTCCGGCCCCCACAGGTTGATCACCTGCTGGTAGCCCTGCTGGAACTTCCACTGGTGGTAGGCGATGTCCGGCGCGAGGTAGGTCAGCTCCCCGTCCCGCTTGCGGACGACCCGGTCCTTATCGTCGCCGAACTTCGTGGACGTGAACCAGGTGGCGTCCTCCGCATCATACAGCGCTCCTTTGGACTTGAGCTCGGCGAGCGCGGTGTCGATCTTCCCCGACTCGCGCAGCCATCGCTGGCTCGTCCAGCGGTCAAATCGGAGGCCGAACTGGTCGAGGACTGTTTTGATCTCGGTGAGCTGCTCTGCCATGCCACGTGCTATGAAATAGTCCAGCGGCTTATCGACGAATCGGTCACCGTGCTGTTTGCAGAGCGCGCTGGCGCTGTCCACCAGGTAGGCGCCATGGTAGCCGTCTTCAGGAAATGACACGGGTTTCTTGAGCTGCTCGAGATACCGTGCGTGCAACGAGCGGCCGAGCATCTCGATCTGCCGGCCCTCATCGTTGAGGTAGTACTCGGTGGTCACCGCCCAGCCCTGGGAGCGCAGCAGCCGGGCGAGCACATCGCCCACCGCCGCCTGG